>NZ_CDRTEH010000035.1:0-3502 GCF_977054825.1 Agathobacter sp. | reverse complement strand
AACAGAGTGTTTTAAAGGAGTGTTTTATTTATAAAAAGCCGGTTGTTGATATTGCTAAGAGCAGAAATTTGAGCGTTGCGCAGATTAGAACGATTAAAAAGAGGGGATTACTTCGATTAAGCAGAGGACAAGCAAGATGGGAATTGTTAAACAAACTTGATTTGTTGGACTGTGGCATCTATAGAAATGGAGTTAATTCATTTAAAACGTATGGAACATCAAAAGTTGAGCATATTGCGATACAAAGAACCGAGTTGACAGATGCATATATTCATATGGTTCAGCAATCGTTGAAATATGTTCCCAGACAGAAAGCGTGTTTATAAACTGTGTTAAATAGTAGTGGGTAGGACTCATGTAGGACACAAAATGCAATAAAATACGTTATTATATAGGGGTGCAGTTTCTGTTGAGGAAGCTGCAAAGGCTGGTAAGTTCTAAATAGAAAGCTTGATTTTATAGGCTTTTTGGAGACTCATATCATTTTTGGTATGGGTCTCTTTTTTTAGCTCATTTTCTGGATTTGGTGTAAAAATAGTTGCACGCTGCCCTCAAGTCGCCATATGTAATTATTGGCGACTTGAAAAGTGAAATATTGGCGACTTGGAATACTAATTTCGGTTATATTTTATGCCTCGCAGGTCATAGCCTTTTGTATTTTTATTTATTACAGATTTATACAATGATGGATTTTCAGTGAATTGCTATATAATGGTATGGCTAAATTGACACATATGGGAGCAGATATAGAGGATTTATTTATTGGATTAATCTATTATGGAACAAGTTTATTGTTATAGAAAATTACCTGCCAAAGATTAAGCAGAATAATACGATAGGAATCAGGATCGTATGGACATTGCAGGATGAAGAAAACTGGAATGTAACTCATAGCTTTAGTGGAAGGATATGGAGGACATCAGGTATTTTATGTATACTTTGCGGTCTTTTTGCTGAAAGTACGGCGGCATTTGTTTTGTATATTGTAAGTATTATGGCAGTTATGCTATGCACATTACATTTGATAAAATCTGTGAGTAAAGAAACTTGCATAAAAGCTAAGTAAGTTATTAATAAAATTGTGTAATTTATTTCTCATGGAAATTCATCTCCTTTCTGTTTACGATGTCATTATAGAATACGAAAAGAATTATTACTTGCCAAAATAACAGAATATATAGTCAAAAGTTGCTTAATACAGTGACAGGTTAAAATATCCTGCAATACTGCCGTTGGTCAATTTATTTATACAATTTAATATTGGAACATTTTACAACTATGACACAAGTATGCAACATAATAAACGAATGCTTCTGATATAGTAATGATACATAATATCAGTTACAAAGAAGCAGGACCATTTGTATATAATAATGGAGACTATGTTGGAACGTTAAAGAAGTAGTATATTTGACTAAAAAAGCTCTCTGTGCAATGCACAGGAGCTTTTTATATGTAGACCTCTATTTATTTGTGCTGTCTGCATCAATTACAGACTGAATCTGCTTCATAAGGGCATCATAGTTGTCCTTGTTATCGATTCCGCCGAGCATTGGCTCGCCTACAATATTGCCATTTCTGTCAACAAGTATAGTTGTTGGAAATGCCATGATTTCTGAGGCATATTTACCGGCAGCGCTAGAAGAGTCAATAGACAGATTACGATATTTGACACCCTGGCTTTCAAGAACAGAGGCTGCCTCTTTGATAGCTGTTTTATTGCCATCGAAGGTCTCAGTGTTGATGCCAACCACTTCTCCGCCCATTGATTTGATAGCATCATTTAATTCGTTAAGCTTGGATAACTCAGCGACACATGGTTTGCAGCCGGTAAACCAGAAATTGACGACTGTTACTGCATTACCAGAAAACAGGCTGTCATCAACCTTATTGCCATCAAAATCCTCACCGGAAAAATCACTGAATACAGATGAGGCTTTAGAGCTGTCCTTCTTGTTATTGTCTGATGATGTATTTTTGTTTTCAAGCTCTGCTATCTGTTCCTCGATTTTTCGTATGGTTTCAATATCCTCATTAAGTGTTTTAAGCTCATCGTCTGTGAATGAATTCTTGTTTGATTCTACGGTATCGGCAAGATAATCAGCATAATTTCCGTTTGGATCGGCGTCACTTTTGTTCATCATGCCAAATGCCTTGTTCCACACATCAGCGTGATCTGCAAAAAGCTGATTTTCCTGCTGATATAAATCATCAAGTCTGGAATCTGATTTGCCGGATGCTTCTGAGCCGACTTCGGTCTGAGTGTTTTTAGAATCTGTGTTGGAAGCTTGCTTTCCGCCGCATGCTGTAAGTGATAATGCTATGCAGAGTGTAAAAATAGAAATAAATGATAATTTGTTTTTCATGAGTAATTTCTCCTTTAAAAATAATAGTAAAATGTTTAATAGTTATCTGTTGTCATTTTTTTGACATGATTTTCCCATAAACCGGTAGCAGATGGCGTCCTTCGGACAGGCCTTTATGCAGGCACCACAGCGTATGCACTCGGGGTGATCCGGTGTCTTACACACATCCACATCCATCTTACATGCCTTTGAGCATTGACCGCATCCGACACATTTGCTGCTATCAACGGTAATTTTGAGCAGGCTGACCTTATTAAATAACGAGTAGATTGCTCCAAGCGGACAAATCCATTTACAGAAGGGCCTGTAAAATAAGATACTTAGTACAATCACTGCAATTAAAATCATACACTTGAAAGAAAAAAGCTTTCCCAGCGCAGAACGGATAGCAGCATTTCCAATAGATAACGGTATAGCACCCTCTAAAACACCCTGAGGACAGATATATTTGCAGAAGAACGGGTCTCCCATTCCTATAGAGTTCGTTACAAGCATCGGAAGAAGTATAACGAAAACAATAAGAATGACATATTTTAGGTACCTAAGAGGCTTTAGTTTGGCTGTGGATAATTTCTTTCCGGGTATTTTGTGAAGTAAATCCTGAAACCATCCAAATGGGCACAAAAAACCACATATAAATCTGCCGAGAGTTACACCGAGTAAAATAAAAAATCCGGTTATGTAGTATGAAAACTTAAATTTTGATGATCCGACGACTGCCTGAAATGCCCCTATTGGACAGGCTCCTGTCGCGGCAGGGCAGGAGTAGCAGTTTAATCCGGGTACACATACTGTTTTTGCATTGCCCTGATATATTTTACCCTTAAATAAATTCGGAATATGAATATTGGTCAGCAGCGTTGCTGCGGCCTGTATCCATCCACGTATTTTTGCCAGCTTTTTTGATAGTAATTTCTTTTTCTTATCCAATTCCGACACACTCCAGACATAGTTTTATTGCTTTACCAAGCACGGTAGCTGCCTCACCTCTGACTGCACCATAGCTTACCATGGATACACCAAGGATAAGCAGAATGATTTGACATGTTTTTTGGTATTTCAACATAATGTTGCTCCTTTTTGTTGTATTGTTGACCAGCTGACTTTGGTATTATACAATATAGGTTGTAAAATTA
>NZ_CDRTEH010000034.1:0-4079 GCF_977054825.1 Agathobacter sp. | reverse complement strand
TCTTTTTACAAAGCATAGCAATAAAAAGGAAAACACATAGAATTGCAGCAATTGGAACTGCTTTTTTCATCAGTTCACCAACACTCTGCGGTGTTTCTATCTTTACTGCGCCTTCCGGCAAGCTTCCTGTTTGATATTTATTTATATCATTTATTGACCACACAATTTTTATCATATCTACTTCCTATTCTTTTGTATAATCTTTTGCATTTACACTGTGTGCCGTATTATAAAACAATTGCGCTAACTGCTCACAGTCAGTCGTTTTGTATTCTCTAAATTTCATCTTTTTTATATATTTCGCCGTCCCATGCATAATATCCCGCGATATATTCATAATCAGGATATTCTTCTATCTCATATAATTTTCTCCCACTATCAGATGTACAAATTACCACATTTGATATTTTATAATTTTCTAGTTCCGACGTTTGAGAATATCTAACTCCATTAAGATATATATAATCTCCTTTTTCAATTGCCTCATTTTTATAACTTTTATTGTGTGCAAAATAATATCGACCACAAATAAAAATAACAACAATTGTAAGTAAAATAATAATTAATGCTATTGATTTCTTTTTTTCTACCATCATTCTCATTAGCTTCCTCTTAACATTTCATGAAATTCCGAATTGTCAATCACAGTATTTTTTCATTTGCGTGGGCATAATAAATTTTTTTAGGAGCATAATGCATAACAAGTTCCCAATCATATTTTAACCTATCATTTTGTTCATAAGCAGCAAGATATTCGATAGGCTCTAAATCTCCAACAAAACATTCGCCACTAATGTCCCTGCATAGTCTGTATCAACTAGTAAATTTCCACTCATTCCTCGAATAAAGAATGTATTCGTATTTCCATATTTCAATTTAATATGCATAGCCACCTCCTTGTCCATTTTCGATTTTTGCGATTACATAATCTGGAAGTTGTTACTTTCTGCATAGCGTGTTTCCTAAAATGATAATTACCACAACATCAACCAAAATAATCCCCAATGCAATATATACAAAAGATGCAGATAAACTATTTTCCAACAAACCCATAATTAATGCAAGAATTGCGATAATAGACATTCCAATTCCCATTGTCCTGCATAACTTCTTTTCATCATATTTTTCCTTTTCTTCTTTTGAAGCTGTATTATATCCAGAAATCAACCAACTTCCATGTCCAGAAAGTAAAATTATAGAAATTACAGCAAATATCCCAAAGACAATCCACACTATCACATCAGAACCTGTTGCTAAATCTGCTAATTTCATATAGATACACCTCCTATAATTCCGATTTTTTATTCTCTGCAACTTCCCGATAAACGTGAATTTCTCACTTCTTCATTTTAGGAGCAATAAGTAGCACTACTGTCACAAGAAAATATACACCATACAGTAACCACGTAATTGTATTGTTCCAAGGAAAACTCTTTTCTGGACGGTTCAATGCAAATATTATAAATACAACAGCTACAATCAGCATTATCACACCGATAATCCTTGATATACTTTTTTTCATGTAAAGCACCTCCTCGTTAAACTTGAAGTTATCAGTCTGTTTCATCTTTTTTATAACTTTTATTGGATCTTCATTAGAATGTGTATTATAGAAAATCGCTTTGGAATCTCAACTCACAGCAGCAATGTTGAATCAGTCCTGCTCCAGCTTTACCTGCTCACCTGTGTCTGCCTCAAATTCCTCTAGCTGCTTAAGCCAATATTCCTTATCTTTATTTGTTATCAGTCTTATGACTTTACATGGATTTCCTGCCGCTATCACACTATCCGGAATATCCTTTGTGACAACCGACCCTGAGCCTATGACAACATTTGAACCTATTGTCACACCCGGATTGATGACCGTATTGCCACCGATCCATACATTATCGCCTATTGTAACCGGCTTGCCAAGCTCCACACCGGTATTTCTGATCATCGCATCTATCGGATGACATGCACAGTATATATTGACCCTTGGTCCCAGAAATGCATGATCTCCAATGATGACATCACACTGATCCAAAACTATCAGCCCTGTATTTGCATAGAAATAATCTCCCACGTGTATATTGGTTCCATAGTCACAATAAAAAGGTGGCTCTATATAACACTCCTTTCCCATGTGTGCAAATAATTTTCCAAGATATTCTCCGGTTCTTGTCATAGTCTCAGACCTCGAAGCACTGTTGAACTTATCTACCAGATCCTTCGCCTTACCCTCCGGATCCCAATCCACACATCTGTATAATTTACTTGCTTTCATTCTTCCAAGCATTTTCTCTACTCTATCCATAGCATTTTCTACTCGCATTTATAATATTTACCCATCATGTTTATAACTGACTAAAGGATACCATTGTTTATGTCTGTAATCAACTACTAGCAACAGAAAAATGGACTGTGAAAATAGGCCCATTTTTATCTATCTTTTATTAATACACATAAAGGTACATTCCAAACCAATGCAGCGCAGCCCCCAGCATCACAAAGATATGCCAGATAAAGTGCGCCCCCTTGGTGTCCTTCACAAATGGAATCATGCCGAGCGTATAGACAATACCACCGCCCACGATCCATCCCAAAAGCGGCTTGTCATTTCTGAACCAGCCTGGAATGAACATGATGGCGCTCCATCCGATGACGAAGTACAGCGTATAGTGTATCGGTCGGAACCTGCCTGGTCCGAACACACATATGATGGTGATCCCCGCTATGATGAGCGCCCACTGCACACAGAACAACACTATTCCAAGCACATTTTCCCAGTACACAAGGTACATCGGAGCAAATGTTCCGCCTATCAGCAGATATATCGCGGAATAGTCAAATCTTCTCCAGATACGCTTGACTGCTAGCCCGGATTTGTATGAGTGATACAGGCAGCTCATAAGAAACATCAATATCAGTGATATTCCATAAAAACACGATGCCATCACTTTGAGTCCTGTGTCTGACTTCAGGAGAAGAAGGACAAAGCCGGCTATGGCAAGTCCTGCTCCTATTCCATGGGTGACTGCATTTCCCACTTCCTCAAGCACGGTGAGTTTTGGTGGCTCATTCAGTTCCCTGTAGTGCTGCCTTTTTGCTCTTTTTGCCTCTTTCTTCTCTTCTTTTCTTTTCTCTTTGTCCAGCTCAGCTTTCTGCTGAGTGCCCATATCTGATTCCGAGTTCTTTATTTCTGCCATATTTAATCCTGAAACTTCTTTCTATCTATAATTCTATCTATAATTTATTCTGCTATCTATAATCTACACTGTCTTACAACCGCAGTTTCCTGCACCGTACAGAGTACAGCCCTGGGTTCATCATCGCAGATCGCTAAAGTGCCTCAAACACCTGCACGCTACGTATCCCACTACAAGTACTATAATATACACAAAATTTGATAAAAGAGCAACAATTACTCCCATGCTCTGCTTCACGACTGCTGTTTCAGATGTCCAGTCAAGCTTTGGTATCTTGAGATCGTTGAAATGATATTCCTTTTTTTTCTGGATGTTTCTGTGATATACTTATATGGGGTCGTATCAGACCGGAAAGGAAATATTATGTTACAAAAATTATATGTTTTTTTCAGGAAAGAAACCGTTTTGTCAATTGCAGTGATCCTGGCGCTTCTTTCTATGTTCTGGGTCAGACCGGATATGGCTTATTTTACTTATATCGATTTCAGGACTCTCGGGCTCCTCTTCTGTTTGATGGCAATTGTAGCTGGTTTGAAGGCTGTTGGTGTTTTTGATATACTTGCCAAAAAATTGCTGATGGGAACTATGGATACAGATAGCCGCTGCCAAAGCACCTCACGTATGCGATTCCGAAAAAGATAAAACTCTTTTTGGATTCTCTGACAGAAAAGAACTTAACATGGAATACCTGGCCACTTACCTGATCTTATTTACAATCTGCCTGCTCACTGTTGCACGTATCATTCCATACCAGATTCCTCTTGTATTGGTTCTTATATATATGCTGCTAAGAAACAGGGAAAATATAAGCAGGGTGGATTACTCCCTGCTTGCCACCTTTATCGCATTATTTATTTTTATCGGCAACCTTGGAAGGATTCCGCAATTCAG
>NZ_CDRTEH010000033.1:0-4687 GCF_977054825.1 Agathobacter sp. | reverse complement strand
CTTCTTTCTACTGCTGTCAGAAAGAAAGATAACCTTACCATTTTTATATGAAAGAGTAAACCTTTACTGTGCGGGAGTAAATTCCACCACCAAATGTGGTGGTGGAATTTAAAATTTCATTTTTGGAAAAATAGCTATACAGTATAAAACGCTTGACTGTACAATAAAAATGTAGTATATTAGTTCTGTTATTTAGAATTTAGCTTAGGAGGTATTATCGTGGCAACTTTAAAAATTGTTTTATCGGTATTATTTATAATCGTCAGTTTAGTAATTACAATAGTTATTCTTTTCCAGGAGGGTAAGTCAGCAGGACTTGGCACTATCGCCGGAGTTGCTGATACATATTGGGGCAAGAACAAGGGACGTTCAAAGGAAGGACGTCTGGTTAAAGCAACAATTGTATGTGTTGTTCTTTTCTTTATTATATCAATTGTCTTAAATATGGGAATATGGTAAATACTTAGACTGTCGAGAAATCGGCAGTCTTTTTTATCGCATTAACATCCATATGATGAAAAAAGGAGAGATAATGAGCAATATAGATAAATATGAAACACGAAAAAAGATGGTCTATGACTTCATGTGCGATGACATGTATGTTCCAATGAAAATCAAGGAGCTGTGCATAGTACTTGGAGTGAAAAAGGAGGACAGACCGCAGCTTGAGCAGATCCTTTTGGATTTGCAGGCAGAGGGAAGGATAACACTCTCAAAGCGAGGCAAATATTCAAAGTCGGAAATTAAAAAGACAGTCGGCGTATTCACAGCTCATCAAAGGGGCTTTGGCTTTGTTACTGTGGAGGGAGAAAATGATGATATTTTTATCCCGGCTGAGTATGTAAATGGTGCGATGCATATGGACACTGTCGAGATTACAATCTCGCCTGTCACAACAGGACGCCGCAAGGAGGGAAAGGTTGTTTCAATCATTGAGCGTGGTATGAAGCAGATAGTCGCTACCTATGAGGCAAGTGATAATTTTGGCTTTGCAGTGCCCGACAATACCAGATTTGGTACGGATATTTTTATACCAAAGGAGCGCTCAAAAGGGGCTATGTCTGGACACAAGGTTGTAGTTGAAATCACAAGCTATGGGAAAAAGGGCAAAAAGCCGGAGGGCAAGGTAGTTGAAATCATCGGACATATAGATGATCCGGGTACAGATATTCTTTCTATAGTAAGGGCTTATGACCTGCCGGTGGATTTTTCGGAGAAAATCATGCATCAGGTGCAGAATGTGGCAAAGGATGTGACATCTGCGGATATGGCAGGCAGGATGGATTTGCGAGACTGGATGATGGTCACGATAGACGGAGAGGATGCAAAGGATCTGGACGATGCCGTGTCTTTGTACACGGACGGAGAAAACTATGTGCTTGGAGTACACATAGCGGATGTGTCGAACTATGTGCAGGAGCACAGTGCGCTTGATGTGGAGGCACTTAAGAGAGGTACATCGGTTTATCTCGTAGACCGGGTGATTCCAATGCTTCCGAGAGAGCTTTCAAATGGCATCTGCTCCTTGAATGAGGGATGTGACAGGCTTGCTCTTTCATGTATTATGACGATAAATAAAAAGGGTGAGGTCATCGACCATAAGATAGCGCAGACTGTCATAAAGACAAATCGCAGGATGACATACACAAATGTAAAAAAGATTCTTGCAGATAAGGATGCCGCTGTGATTGAAGAATATAAGGAGCTTGTGCCTATGTTTGAAAAAATGGCAGAGCTTGCAGCAATTCTTCGCAAAAAGAGAATGAAACGAGGCTCGATAGACTTTGACTTTCCGGAGACTAAGGTTGTGCTCGATGAAGCAGGCAGGCCGATAGATATAAAGCCGTATGACAGAAATGTGGCAACAAAGCTCATAGAGGATTTCATGCTTATAGCCAATGAAACGGTGGCTGAGGATTATTTTTGGCAGGAAATACCCTTTGTATACAGAACACACGACAAGCCAGACTCAGAAAAAATCGCAAAGCTGTCCACGTTTATCAATAATTTTGGATATACGCTTCATATTGGAACTGATGAGGTACACCCAAAGGAACTTCAGAAGCTTTTGATGAAGGTAGACGGCACAGACGAAGAATCCCTGATAAGCAGGCTGACACTGCGCTCTATGAAACAGGCGCGATATACAACAGCATGTACCGGACATTTTGGACTGGCAGCAAACTATTATTGTCATTTTACATCACCGATCCGCAGATATCCTGATTTACAGATACATCGTATCATCAAGGAAAATATCAGGGGCAGAATGAATGATAACCGCAGAGAGCACTATGAGTCTATACTAGATGCAGTTGCAAAGCAGGCAAGTGAGACCGAACGCCGTGCAGAAGAGGCAGAGCGTGAAACAGTCAAGCTTAAAAAATGCGAGTACATGTCAAATCATATTGGTGAAAGCTTTGAAGGAGTTATATCAGGTGTCACGGAGTGGGGCTTTTTTGTGGAGCTTCCAAATACAGTTGAAGGACTGGTGCGCGTGACAGACCTGACAGATGATTTCTATGAATTTTACGAGGATACCTATGAGCTGGTCGGTTCAGCCACAAATAAGAGATATAAGCTTGGACAAAAAATCAAGGTAGTTGTGGACAGCACTGACAAAATTATGCGTACAATCGATTTTAAATTGGCAGAATAATATAACAATAATGGCAAAAATTTTTCTACTTTAAAAATGCTTATTTGATTGTCTGTTATTATCTGCTGTTATCTGATTATTTGTTATTTATCGTTTGTTGTGCTAAAGATTTATTGAAAAATATGTCATAATATATTATATAGTGTAAATAAAAAGACATGTGAACCAACGGTTCACAATAATTTGCCTTTTAGATATTGGCAATTGTAAAAAAATGTGTTAGTATTGTAAAGCAGTTTGAGGAAAGGAGATACCGACATGGCTAAGGAACCAAAGAAATTAATAGCCAACAACAAAAAGGTCTATCACGATTACTTTTTGCTTGAGAAATACGAAGCCGGTATTTCACTTGCAGGAACTGAGGTGAAGTCACTTCGCATGGGAAAGGGCAGCATAAAGGAGTCTTTTATCCGTATCGAGAACGGTGAGATTATCCTGTATGGCATGCATATTACACCGTATGAGAAGGGGAATATCTTCAACAAGGATCCACTCAGACCTAAAAAGCTTTTACTCCACAAGAAGGAAATCGAGAAGCTTTCATCAAAGATGAAGGAAAAGGGTTTCACAATTGTGCCGGTGGAGGTATACTTTAAGGGGAGCCTGGTCAAAGTAGAGATAGCACTTGCCAAAGGTAAGAAGCTCTACGATAAGAGAGCAGACATAGCCAAGAAGGATCAAAAGCGAGAGGCGCAGAGAGATTTCAAAATCAGAAATCTTGGTTAAAAAATGAATATGGGCTAGTAAAGGTTTCGACGGGGTACATGCAGCTGGAGAAGCGAGTCGTATGGCGATGCGTTAAATGGCCAAATTAAAATTAAACGCTGAAGATAATTTAGCATACGCTGCCTAATGGCAGCAGTCTGACCTAGAGCACTCACACTTTAGGACCCAGGCTTCGACTATGTGAGAAACGACGTTGGCAAAGCTTTGAGCCATCGGGCGTATCATGAAGCTACTGAAACCACAAGGTTGTTTGTTATCGTGTGGCAGAGGGAAGGTTAAATAATAAACTACACTCGTAGAAGGACAGGGAATTGTATTTCGGACACGGGTTCGACTCCCGTCTAGTCCACTAAAAGGAATGCTTGAAATTATTATGTTTTGAGCATTCCTTTTTTCTGAAGTCAGTAAAATCGTTTTTTAAAATCAGCGGAAATGCTGTAAAAATGCGGGATGCAGCGTATTTGAAAAATTAATTTCAAAAAAATGTAAAAAAGTGTTGACAAGTGTGAGATAGGGTGATATTATATCGGAGTCGCTTCGGTGAGGCAACAAAAACGAAACGACAAAACAGCATATCGGGGTGTGGCTCAGCTTGGCTAGAGCGCCTGGTTTGGGACCAGGAGGTCGCAGGTTCGAATCCTGTCACCCCGACTTGTAAACAATTAAATATGCGGGTGTAGTTCAATGGTAGAACACCAGCCTTCCAAGCTGGATACGTGGGTTCGATTCCCATCACCCGCTCTCGTGCAGGGGTATCGAAGTGGTCATAACGAGGCGGTCTTGAAAACCGTTTGTCCGCAAGGGCGCGTGGGTTCGAATCCCACCCCCTGCGCTTCATATAGGGCTATCGCCAAATGGTAAGGCAACGGACTCTGACTCCGTCATTTCAAGGTTCGAATCCTTGTAGCCCTGCTTGATAAAAAACTTAAAAAAGTTGTTGACAAACACTTGAAAGTTTGATATCATATCATTCGTTGTCGCAAGACAACAAAACAAAGAACATTGATAACTGAACAGTGAGAAACCTTGAAAGATTTTGAGAATCAATCAGAACGCTTCAATGAAAATTGAAGACCTTTAAAACAGTAAATTCAGAATTTGTGCGAAAGCGATGAAAACAATCTGCTTGCAGAATTGTTTGAGGAGCTACGGACAGTTGCAAATTTATTTGCAACCTGAATGAACGAATTAGCCAAGTTTAACTTGACTGAGATCAACTTTTTAACATGAGAGTTTGATCCTGGCTCAGGATGAACGCTGGCGGCGTGCTTAACACATGCAAGTCGAACGAAGCACTTTATT
>NZ_CDRTEH010000032.1:0-6330 GCF_977054825.1 Agathobacter sp. | reverse complement strand
TCATTTCTGCCTCTTAATATCGCCTATTAATGCTGCCTATTAACGTTGCCTCTTAATATTGCCTCTTAATATTGCGATTTGATTTTAAAATATGTTTCCTAATTAGCAAAGAAGTCCTTGATTTGACTGTATATAATGTGCATCAGATTTGTCCTCGCCTCAATGCTTGCCCACGCAATATGCGGTGTGATAATCAGCTTGTTTGAATCCTTTATCGCACGGAGCGGATTGTCCTCACTCATAGGCTCCTGCGCCAGCACATCAAGACCTGCCGCCGCAAGCTCTCCATCCATAAGCGCCTGTGCCAAATCCGCCTCATTCACTATCGGTCCTCTGCCAAGATTTAAAAAAATCGCAGACTTTTTCATCTTTTCAAACGCAGCCCTGTCCATCAAACCAAGTGTGTCATCTGTGAGCGGTGCATGCACCGACACTATATCAGATGCAGCCAGCAGAGTATCAAAATCCACCCTCTCATAGCCCGGCTGCGAATTTCTTCCTGAGGTAGAATAATAAATCACATGACAGCCAAAAGCCTTTGCGATATCAGCCACGCGCCTTCCAATATTTCCAAGCCCCACGATACCCCAGGTCATACCGCTAATCTGGTGAAACACATTGGAAAAATGCGTAAACGAAGTATCGCCCACATATTTCTCGCTCTTCACATAATCATCATAATATCTCAGCTTCTCAAGCAGGTAAAATAACAGTGCAAACGTATGCTGTGCCACAGTCTCTGTAGAATAGCCTGCGACATTTCTCCACTCAATGCCTCTCTTTGCCAGATATTCCTTATCCAGATTGTTGGTGCCTGTCGCAGTCACACATACAAGCTTTAAATTTTTTGCCTGTCCTATAGATTTCTCATTTACCTCGACCTTGTTTAAAACAATCACATCAGCATCCCTTGTGCGCTCCGCTGCTTCCTCGGTTGTTGAAAAATCATATTTGACAACCTCTCCAAGCTTGTCATATTCGGAAAGGTCGATGTCGTCACCAATTGTTTTTGAATCTAAAAATACTATTTTCATGGTTTGTTTCCTCTGTGCTATATACTTATTCACTTTTATTTTTTTTGGTGGGACTTCGCACCTGCAGGCTGTGAGGTTGCGCCGGCATATGGTATATTCCTCAGAAATATATGAAGTCAGCCACAAAATGTGTCCAGATAGTCTGTTTTATAAATCTACTTTCTATCGTTACCGAGGTTTAATGGAACCTTGTGGCAGTTCATATATTTCTTCTGAACACACCATATGCCAGCGGTAATGCAGGTTTGCGTGTGCGAAGTCGTCTCAATAATTATCTGTATTTATCAATGTATTTCATACATATAAATATACATATAAATGTACATATAAATATACATATAAATATACACATAAATATATACATAAATATACACATAAATATATATACCACATTTCGGGAAATAAAACCACTGTATCAGTGTTTGATTAAACAAAGCTTAAGAAAGCCCACCATATTAATGATAAATTTCATCAATATGATGGGCTTTAACTATTCTGTATCTCTTTTATCTCACAGAGAATTTGTAATCTGTCTCTGTGTGATATGTATCGCCTGCCTTTGTAACAGGTGTACTAAAGTTAGTCTCATTTATTGAGTTTGGATAGAACTGTGTCTCGAGGCAGAATGCATCGCGGTTATTGTATTTGACTCCGCCCTTGCCTTCCTGTCCCACGATAAAGTTGGCTGTATAAAGCTGGATTCCGACACAGTCGGTGTATACCTCCATCTGTATGCCACTCTCAGGTGAGTATGCTGTTGCAACCTTTTCTACTCCCGGAGCAGTCTTGTCTATTGCAAAATTGTGGTCATATCCGCTTCCATAGTGAAGCTGTGTATCATTTGCCTCAATATCTCTTCCGATTGGCTTAGCCTCTGTAAAATCAAATGGTGTACCCTCAACCGGTGCAATCTCACCTGTAGGAATAGCCTTTGAATCCTTTACAGGTGTGTAATGCTCAGCATTTATCTGTAATGTGTGAGTGTATACACTTCCTGAAGCATGACCGTTCAGATTGAAATAGCTGTGGTTTGTCATATTGAAGGTAGTTGTCTTATCTGCCTTTGCATTGTATGTAATAGCAAGTGCATTTTCCCCTGTCACCTTAAAGGTTACATCCATCACTGCATTTCCCGGGAAGCCCTGCTCCAAATCTGCATCCTCTATCTCAAATGTAATCTCATCGTCCTTCTGCTCCTTAACAGTCCAGAAACGCTTAGACACACCATTTGAGCCGCTGTGAAGATTGTTCTCATTGTCATTAGCCTCAAGCTTGTATTCCACCCCATCAATATTAATCTTTGCATCAGAAATCCTGTTCGCATATCTGCCGACAGTAGCGCCAAAATAGCTGTACTCCTTCTCATATGACTTCACATCATCATAGCCGAGAATAACATCTCTCTCATTGCCATCCCTGTCCTTCACAAAAATAGACACAACAGTAGCGCCATAGTCTGTCAAAAGTACTCTCAATCCACCGGCATTACTGATTTCGTAAAGCGATGCCTCCACTCCTTTTGATGTTGTACCGAAAGCTTTTTTGCTCATGCCCCATATCCTCCTTTTGTTACATTATGTTTGTTTCATTTTGTTGTAACTTTATGCTTTTTACATTATGTTTTGTTGCTCTTTGCTTGGTTGCATTCCGATTGCATAATTGCGTTTTGTTATCATTCTACGCATTCTTTTATATTTTACTTCTTTTGAGCGCATAAGTAAACTTTTTCGTGCAAATATCCGATAAAATATTTATAACAAACATATATGTGTGATTACACGTTCAAAATAAACCCTAAAATCATAGTTATAATGCAATTATTTTAAACATTAATATTCAAAAATATAAAGAGGATTACCATGAGTACACGAGTAAGTTCAGCAACAAATCTTTCAGCAACATATTTTATGAGAAATTTTTATTCAAACAACCGCGATGCCATGAAAGCATCCAAGCGCAAGGAATATAGTATTACAGAGCTCGCTTACGATGATTCAACCGCCCTGCACCGCGCCGCAAAAAAATTAAAGAACTACAAGTATTCAGATGACGAAAATACGGATAACGTCCGCGGAACAGTCATGGCTCTTGTTGACACATACAACAATTCCATTGATTCCGCCTCAAACAGCAGCTCAAGCTCCATGAAGCGCTATGCCAAACAGCTCAAAAAGCTGGCAAGCAAATACAGCGACGAGCTTGAGGACATTGGCATCACAATAAACAAGGACGGTACCCTGAAAGCAAATGAGGAGCTGGTCAAAAAAGCCGACGCAGACACACTTAATTCTCTGTTTGGAAAGGACAATGATTTCACAAGCAGTCTGTATCGTGTCTCACGCCAGATGAGCAGCTCTTCATATGATGATTACTACACATCACTGCGAGCCGGAAGCAATATTAATCTGACAGTGTAAATCTAAAGCTGTAAAACTTAGCTGTGTAATCTAATGACGTAATTTTAACGGTAAAATTTTAACCAAATAAAAGAATAATAGATATTAAATGCATGGCTGTCTTTTTCATAAAATAAAGCAAAAAAAAGACAGCCATCGTTCTGCTGTCTTTTAGGAGAAGGTATTTTACTATGGGGATAGTAAAAAATATATAATGTATTGGGGGGTTTTTACAGTTATTATAGTATCACCTTGACCTCTGAAAGTGTTAACAAACATGCACAAATTTTCAATTAGTTTTTGTGCAACATTACCAAATTAAATATGTTATCCATTATTTACGAATAATTGATTTTTTAGAACATCATAAAACAATGATCATTGGATAATTTTATCTTTATTTTATCTAATGCTTTCTGTGTGCTTGACTGCTAATACTTATGTGAGAAAGTTATACGAATCCAATAAAAATAACTCATCACTAAAAGCAATGAGTTTTCTCATAACGAGACATCAGGGATTCGGTCTACGCTCCGCTTCGGTCCGCGCTGAACAGACGTCCCCCGGACGTCTAGCGGTCTACGCTCCGCTTCGGTCCGCGCTGAACAGACGTCCCCCGGACGTCTAGCGCCCCGACCAACTACGTTGTCCGGAGTTCAATTCACCATATATCAATAGAAAAAGAAAACCACCACTCTTACGAGTGATGGCTTTCTTTTTCTAATGAGACATCGGGGATTCGAATCCGTGTTTCCAGCACAAAACCCTATAGAAAGGAGCTCCGCAATTCCTCTATATGGATTGGTAACCACATCGGTAACCATTTTATCTCATTGTTAGGAAAACTTTTCAAATAAAATTTATAATATATTTTTCCGTTTACGGAAAATATCATTGATTGGCTTGATCATACTACATTAAAAATTTTTCTGCTGTCAAGTCCGAAGCCGCATAGCGGTGCGCTAGCAGACTTTACTGCTGAAAAATTTTTAATACAATCTCCATAGCCAATCAATAATATAAAGTTTTCCTAACAAATAAAGACCAGTAAATCCGATTGAACTTACTGGTCTGATATTTAAGAGATACGTCTATTTTTCAATTATATCGCACTGCAACTTGATTACTGTATTATAATAATCCTGTGGTGCATCATCGTAGCTCTTTACATAGTAATAAATCATATATTTATTATTATCTTTTCCTCGAACCATGTACTTAGTGCAATCGTCTTTCTCCTCTGAATCCTCGAAACTAATACTTGTTAGGTAATCTTTAACTTTTTCTACTCCTTGCTTATATTCATCAATATTCTTGAATGTTATATATAAATAGTACTCTTTTATTGTATTGCCGTCCTTTTGAAGTTTGGAATCATATAAATAATATATAGGGCTATATGCTGTCTCATAACCTAAAAACTTATCTGTAGTCGTTGCACCTGTCGGATAATCGTTATCATTCTTCTCATAAGCTAAATCATGCTCTTTAAAATATGTCTTTACATCTTCTGCTGTAGATACACCTGGCGTTAATTCTGTAAGAATTGTTGACTCTACTTTCTTACTTGTACTTCCACAACCTGCTAATGTTCCTACTACCATTACTGCCGATACAATCGCACATAAAATTTTCTGCTTCATAAATTTTCCTCCATTGTTTATATACCTCACTATTTAGTGAGTCATTTTATAGTGAATTACTATACAGTAAATTATTATATAAAATTTATGTAATAAAGTAAAGGAGTATTCGCATGGACTCATATGGCTCATTACATTTAAGAATAAACGAAATTTTGAAAGAAAAAGGAATATCTAAAAATCAAATTTGTAAAGATTTAGATATTCCACGTAGCAATTTTAATAAATATTGTCGTGATGAATTTCAACGATTAGACACAAAATTGATTTGTAAATTGTGTTTCTATCTTGATATTAATATTTATGACCTTATTGAATATAAAAAACCGTAATTATCATACATACTTGTAAATTTTTATATAAAATTATATTTTTTGGTTATTTTGCACAATACAGATTTTGAACATTTCTAACTCAGTTGTTTTTATGACATATCAACTTAACTCCCCTCTAACTAATGACTTATTAAAAATATTAACCCTCTTTTTCCTTTTCTTTTTATTCCATCTTAAGGAAAATTCATATCAACTTATACAGAATAAAAAATATTAAAAATTTCTTTATTTCATCAATGATTGGACAATCCATCAATATCACGCTTTCTGAATTCATGCTATCATAAAAGTATCGAAAGTGCTTTTGAAAATATAAAGAAAGAAGGTGATTTCATATGAAAAAAGAAGAATTTTCAAATTTGGTCGAGAAGCATGGTTTTTTAACTGGTGAGCCGCATTATCATGATGGGGGAACTTCTTCAAAAACCGGTAGACCATATCCAGCATTTGCCTATCTATATTACTTGCCCCTTAATCGTGAGCAAACTGCGCGCATAGACATCGACACAAAATTTTTTAGTGAAATTGAAGATGCCACTAAAGATATGGTGCAAACCCAACGAATTGTAATTTCGGGTGAAGAAGATGCTTCTGGACGTTTTCTGGCGACGGAAATCCAAGCATATGAAAAGTAATAATTTTTTGGGAGGCTGTAAAATAAGTCCCTAATTAAGAAACGCCAACTCCGGCAAATGTCGGTTTTGGCGTTTCTTTGTATGAATTTTTCTATTTTTGAACAGGTCTGCATCTTTGGGTATAAAAAATGGTGCATTTAATAAAGCTCAGCTAATCGCGCTTGAGTTTTATGCAGCTTTCGTCTGTCGTTGCTTTTTATTATGATATTTATAAAGATTGAATCCACATGAAATCAGTGTGAGCTCGAGAATTACATTTTTCTCGCCTCTCCGGAATAATCTTTTAT
>NZ_CDRTEH010000031.1:0-6424 GCF_977054825.1 Agathobacter sp. | reverse complement strand
TTTAGCATATCCGATGTCTTACCTGCAGTTTTATCCGTGCGCACCGCTGATATAATTGGATACTCCTCCTTAAGCTTTAGCAGAAAGCTCTGGTAGTCACTTGTCGGCACACCTGCCGCTTTAAGCACATTTGCAGCCAGATAATTGACGCTCGTATCTTCTCCTGTTGCCTCATCAATATCATAATTTGCCCATATGACATACGGCACCTGATAGCGCAGCTTAAGCTCTTCATTGGATAAATTATTATAATCCATGCCGTTTGCTGCAAGAACAGAGCTTGCTACAGTATCATTTGGCTGATGATCACCGAAAAATACCACTATAGTTTTCTCATCCACATTTGAAAAATAGTCAATGAGACTCTTTAAATCTTCGTCTGTCATCTTAATCAGTGAAAGATATTGGTCGAGTGCAGAATTATTGAGCTTATCAGCTGTCACAGTATTGTCAAAGCCATAGTAGATGTCCGTGTATCCACCATGATTTTGCATAGTGACATTGAATATAAATGCCGGCTGACCATCCGGTTTGTTCTCATAGGTCTCAATAATCTTATCAAATGACGTCTCATCACTTATATATTTGCGCACAAACCTCTGATTAGAATAATCCTGCATAAACGAAAGATTGTCAAATCCCAAAAGAGGATAAACCGTATCCCTGTTCCACCCACTGCCATAGTACGGATGCTGTGCATACGTTGCATAGCCTATGCTCTTTAAATAGCTTGCAAGGGAGGGGGTCTCACTCTTTATATACTGCTGATACGGAATACTTCCTACCGGAAGAAAAGCCATCGTATTGCCTGTCAGAAACTCAAACTCGGTATCGGCAGTATTGCCACCGCATACAGACGTATTCAGATATCCTGTTATAGTGTTCTCATTGCCCTTTTCAAGACTGTGTACAAACGGCATATAGTCTGTATTTGTATCAAAATCACCGAGCACCGACAGATCCGAAAAGGCTTCATCCATTACAACTATAATATTCGGATAGTCACTATCAGCTACAGTATTTGATTTATTTGCTTCATTATTAGCTGAATTATCATCTGCACCGGCATAGCTGTCAAGCAACTCCTTTGCCTTTTGCCTGCTATACCCATCAGGCTTATCAACCGCCACAAACTTAAGATCCATCGCAAAGGTTACCGCCATTCCATTCACCTTCGTCATATATGCCGGTGTAAACAGAAACGGATACAGGTAATTGTCCGTCTGGAAATCCTCATCCTGCAGGGCATTCACAAACAGGCACAGCACAAGTATTAAAAGCACAGTCGGGATGAGTCTGAACCTGAATTTCCACTTGATCCTGAAGTCAACAAAATGCATCAGCACAATAAGTGCTATAAATATAACTGTAACAACAACTACTCCTGCAGTCGGTGTAAAATCATAATTGGACGCAACGCTTGTCGCCGTACCAATTGAGAAAATATCCCACGGAACAAAAGGAGTCGAGCGAAAAAGCATAACATAGTGATTTATCAGTCCAAAAACCATAGCCACGGTAAAAACCGCACGAAGTGCCCACTTTGCCCTGCCCGTAACAAAATAAAGAATCCAGGCAATCAGCTCAAACAAAATAATATTAAAAAATCCTGCCATAAATCTGACTTCTTCAAAGGGATTGTGTTCGTAGAACTCCATAAGATAAAAAGCTGCAATCGGAAAAATCGAGAAAAATATAACATTAAATATATTTTCATATTTTTTATAAATCTTTTTTATCATCATCATGCTCCTGTTATTTTCTTTATTTTTTTGAAAGATTGTGAGTAAAGAAAAAACCCGCAAACCCTTGATTTTACTAGAAATCTTGGATTTACGGGGTTTTGCAAATAGTGCCGGCAGTGGGACTTGAACCCACACGGGCTTGCGCCCAACAGATTTTGAGTCTGCATCGTCTGCCATTCCGACATGCCGGCGTCTTACGAACAGTCAATATTCTATCACAGTTATTGACTTCATGCAACTAAAATTTGTAATTTCAATATAAATTATATATTTTCGGCAATAACTTTAATATATGTTTTGATATATGTTTTAACATATGTCAAAGCCTAGAATTATGTATCAGCATACAACCTTATTCTTACCTGTGCATTTTCCGACATAAAGCTGTTTGTCAACAAAATTAATCCATTCCTTGTAATCCTGCCCTACCTTATATTTTCCTGCACCTATGGTCACGGTCATCCTTCCACTGCCCTTTGATGTCCAGAAGGTCTTTGAATTAATCTCCACACGAAGCTCATCAAGAAAATTCTTAGGCACCTCTCCGTCAACACATTTACCAAGAAGCAAAAACTCCTCTCCTCCCCATCTGCAATAGCTAAGCTCAACACCTCGAGCCTTACTTACGATAGTACGAGCGAGAATCTTGAGTGCATCATCTCCTACATTGTGTCCGAATGAATCATTAATTTTCTTAAAATCATCAATATCAATCATTGCAAGATAATAGTCTCTCTGATTATCTTCCTCAAAAAGATTCTTAAGCTTTGCCATCATAAAGAAACGATTCGGAAGCTCAGTCAGCGCATCAAACTGCGCCTGCTTTTCCATTGCCCCCTCCTCGGAAGACATAAAATGCAAAAGACACATCATACATATGATTATCAAGAAAACTACAACAGACACCATAGCAATTGAAATACTCTTAATTACAACAGAATCCAACACATACAAAGGTGTATACAAGCCATCAAGCATATAAAGCATAATCAGAGCAATAGCATATACGCAACAAAGCAGAATGGCAACATGATTCTTTTTTTTCTTTCTGAGGACCACATAATCCATGGCAAAAAGGAAAAACATTGCATCGATCAAAAAAAGCTGGAAATTACATTGAATTCCGAGACAAACCACCGCAAGTACCATATGAAGCAATATCTCAACAGCCACACTATAAACATATATGCTCAGTCTTTCAGATTTGGCCAAACTGAATGCAAGAAAATAAAAGCATATGCTGATCATATTGACTCCTGCCATCAAATCAATTCCCAGTGATGAAAACAGAAATAACATCAGCAAATGGATGACAAGAAATATTTTATTTACATTAAAAAGGAAGCTCTGCTCCCTGACAGTATTATAATTGCTACCCATTGTCCAATACCTTCACAAATATA
The DNA here is from genome assembly GCF_977054825.1 of Agathobacter sp. Classification (NCBI taxonomy): domain Bacteria; kingdom Bacillati; phylum Bacillota; class Clostridia; order Lachnospirales; family Lachnospiraceae; genus Agathobacter; species Agathobacter sp. The sequence continues at coordinate 3,276 of NZ_CDRTEH010000031.1, read as the reverse complement.
TTGTAAATATTACTATAAAATAATAACACATTTCATCTAATATAACAATATATTATTGTGCAAAAGTACTAGACTATTTTGCTCTTTTTTTTCTAACTATATATCCTACAAGAATAATAACAGCACTTGTTATGACACTTCCATAAAATGTCATTCCCCTGCACAAAAGCTCCATATTCGCAGCATTTTTACCAACAAGCTGCTTAAACCCATCAATCATAATATAATCAGCCACGCCCATAGCTCCGGGTATAGGCACACAATTGGAGCCCATCGCCACAAAGCACTGTATCACGCTCACATCAACCGCCTTTTTTACTCCTTCTCCTACCGCCATAAAAATCATAAACGATACCAGAAGCTGTGATAATCGCTGCATAATATTCCAAAAGAAAATCTCGATAAGAAGCCTTGTATGCCCTGTGATACTGTTTGAACACTCCTGATATTCTTTCATAGTATTTTTAAGCTTCTTTCGAAGCCTGTCACCATGCCGTATTATATGTATTTTCTCGAGAAGACGGATAAAAGCATCACAAATTGAGTATAGTATGCTTCCTTTCCTTAGCAGCATATAAAATACAAGAGCCAAAAAAATCAGTACTACTATCCCAAAACATATAAATATCCGGGAAATACCTGAGAAATTTTTCAGCAAAGGATACTTAAAAATCATGCATAGTAAACCAATTGTCAGAAGTGAAAGTGTATACATAACAAGATTTATCAGCAGTGCCACTGTAGCAGCATATCCCGGTATGCCATCCCTTATCATGAAATACGCACTGGCAGGCTGTCCCCCCGATGCCGATGGCGTAATAGCCGAAAAATACACATCAGCTCCACCATACACAGTACCATCAATCGCGCTGGTTTTGTACCCAAAGTGTCTTGCCATGCGTACCAGAGCAAAACCCTCAAACCATATAAACCCGAATGTACAAACAAAACTCATAAAAAGCCAGCCTTTATTTGCATTTCTGATAAAGCTCATAAGAATCTCAAATGAAAAATGCTTGCTCTGTGAGACAACAGCCCATATGCTTAAGATAGCTATAAAAACAGAAGCTATCGCCCAAAATATCTTTTTTCTGTCCATTAAATGTGTTCCCCTTAAAAAAACTGGTACAGTGAATTATAAAATTACACCATACCAGTTAATTTTAGATAATATGCATTACTTTATCAAGTAAAATATTATTAATATCTTTTTAACGTTTATTAAATTTTTTATGCTGCAGTTCACAAGTCAGTCTATATAAATTGACTTCTATGATTCCTCTTCCTCATCGTCTGTGTTCATCATATAAACACCGCGGCTTGCATCTCCGTCCGGATTCTTTCCAAACTCATAATCATTTCCAGGCAGAATAGCATTTAAGAAAATTCCTGCGATAGCTGCAATTGCAAGCGCTGTCAGTGTAATTGATGTTCCTGCTACAGTAAATGTCAGTCCATTTCCAAAGCCAAGACCACATACAAAAATAACACCTGCAATAATCAGATTTCTTGATTTAGTCAGATCTACCTTGTTTTCAACAACATTTCTGACTCCTATCGCTGAAATCATTCCATAAAGCATGAATGAAACTCCACCAATAATCGCTGACGGCATAGTAGATATTACAGCCGAAAACTTTGGAATAAACGAAAGTGCAATAGCAAAAACAGCTGCAATACGGATAACTCTCGGATCATATACCTTAGACAGCTCAAGAACTCCTGTATTCTCACCATATGTTGTATTAGCCGGTCCACCGATGGCTCCTGCAAATGCAGTCGCAATTCCATCACCTATAAGTGTCCTATGAAGCCCCGGATCAGCAATGAAGTTCTGCTCTACTGTAGCAGAAATAGCTGACATATCACCTATATGCTCCATCATTGTTGCAATAGCGATAGGCGCCATAACAAGAATGGATGTAATATCAAACTTCATGAACTGAAATTTAGGTATTCCAACCCACGCAGATGATGCAATTGATGTAAAATCAAGAATTGCCGAACCATCAGGATTAGTAATTCCTGCAGCATTCATAATAAGAGCCACTACATAGGAAATAATTACTCCCATTAAAATAGGAATGATTTTAAATAATCCCTTTCCCCAGATATTGAAAATAATTATAACTCCAAGTGCAATAATTGCAAGAACCCAGTTTGTTGAAGCATTATTGATAGCTGAGCCGGCAAGTGAAAGACCGATGCATATGATAATAGGTCCTGTAACTACAGGCGGCAGAAATCGCATTACACGCTTGATTCCAACCAGCTTAATAATAAGAGCAAGTACGAAGTAGAGCATACCTGCAACAAATATACCACCACACGCATATGCCGCCTTATCATTGACAGCCATATCTGCATACATACCACTGTCAAGATTTGCAACAGTATAAAAGCCTCCTAAAAAAGCAAATGACGAACCCAAAAAAGCCGGTACCTTAAACTTTGTACACAGATGAAATATAAGCGTGCCAAAGCCTGCACAAAATAATGTAACCGACACCGAAAGACCTCTCGTCAGTGGCTCCCCACAAGCTTTCTGAAAATACCCCGATACAAGAATAGGTACAAGAATTGTCGCACCGAACATAGCAAACATATGCTGTAAACCAAGTACAAGCATTTTAGCAGTTCCAAGCTGTCTCGCATCACGAATTGGCTCCTGTTTCTTTTGTTCCATAACAACCTCCTTAATAAATTTATGTTTTCGATATGTAACTGAACACATTATAGCAGTTTTGAATTATTATTTCATTATTTTTTTATCATTTTTTTATAAAAAAAAGACATCTCACAGGATGTCTTAAATAAATCATATTTAATAAATATGTACCTTCAAAACTTCATACAAACTTGATTATTAATCCAATCTGAAAATTCCAGTCTGTTTTATAATCTACACCGAAAAACTCATCTCGATTCCGCTTCGCTTCATCTCGATGGATTTGCTTCGCAAATCTGCGTCCATTCCAATTCAGCCTTCTGCAAATAAATTTGCAAAGCCTGAGTTGGAATGGACTTGTTTTTCTTCGTTATTAACCAGATTAAGCCCTCGACCTATTAGTAACAGTCAGCTCCACATGTTGCCATGCTTCCACCTCTGCCCTATCTACCTTGTAGTCTTCAAGGGGTCTTACTCCATATGGAGGGATATCTCATCTTGAGGGGGGCTTCACGCTTAGATGCCTTCAGCGTTTATCCCTTCCAGACTTGGCTACTCTGCCATGCCGTTGGTCGACAACAGATACACCAGTGGTCCGTCCATCCCGG
>NZ_CDRTEH010000030.1:0-7037 GCF_977054825.1 Agathobacter sp. | reverse complement strand
AACTTACGCTGTTCCCAATCGTAGGTATATCCATCAAATCTAATCTTTGGAACTTTTGCTCCATTTTGTGGAAACATTTTTTGAAGCATATATTTTTTCAGATTTTTTGTCTGATCACACTTTCGCTGGTGAAGAGTGATAAGGTGATCTAAACAATCCAGATAGTCTCCTATTTTTCGTTGTTCTTCAATTGATGTATACGGGATTTCAATAGTTTTCATCCCATCAATATCTATGCTTCTGCCGTCTCTTATTCCGTACACATGTGGCACTAATTTATGCTTTATAAATTCATAAGATCGGAAGTACGGATAATAAAATCTTGAATCTGCCATATCACTATGAAATGTATGATATGCAGGGCTTATAATGCCATCTAATGATGATTTTTCTAAGCCTCCTTCAAAGGAACGAAGATGTACAATGAAATCGTCTTTTCTCACCATTTTATAGTTAGATAAATTGGATGTATCATACATTAAATTTCTATCAGCGTCTTCCCTTTTTACTGTTCCACCACCCTGAATTATAGTTAAAGCCGATAACTCGGTATGGTTCTTTTCAGAGTATTCTTTGAACACGTCTCCCAACTTACGCTGTTCCCAATCCTTAGTAAACCCTTTAAATCTAATCTTTGGATTTTCCATACAAATCACCCCTCAATCATATCAATATAACGATTCAACGATGCCATTATATTTTCATCAGACGATGTCAGGTCTTTTAGCAGATTCACGAACTCCCCCTCCACCTTTCCTATCTCGTCATCTGTTTTTTGCATATCCTCTAGCAGACCATTTATATCAACTTCCTCTTCCTTTTCAAAATTGTCTACATATCGCGGAATATTTAGGTTGAAATCATTCTTTTCAATATCCTCAAAGCTTGCCAGATAGGATTCTTTGTCTACAGTTTCTCTTCTGTTATACAAATCCATAACTTCATCAATATGCTCATCCGACATTTCGTTTTGCTTTTTGCCCTTAATGAACTTCTTTGATGCATCAATAAACAGTACATCTCTGCCATCTCTATGCTTTTTAAGTACAACAATACATGTAGGAATAGACGTATTATAAAATAAATTAGCCGGCAGTCCTATAACCGCATATATATTTCCGGAGCGAAGAAGCTTTTCTCTTATTTTTCCCTCTGCTGCACCTCTGAAAAGTACTCCATGTGGCAAAACGATTGCCATTGTTCCATTGCTTTTCAGATGGTAAAGTCCATGAAGCAAAAATGCATAATCAGCCTTTGATTTTGGCGCCAACACACCATATTCTGAAAATCTTTCGTCCTGTAAAAATCCGGATGCAGCACTCCATTTTGCAGAATACGGCGGATTCATAAGTACCATGTGAAAGTCGGTTTCCTCACCAGTTGGCCAGTCTGCATCAAGAGTATCTCCATGATGCAGATTCTGATTCTCCGCAGCCACATCATGCAGGAACATATTCATCCTTGCCAGATTATATGTAGACATGTTCAGTTCCTGTCCATAATACTTTATATAGTTTGTATCACCTTTATAGTATCTCTTTGCATTAAGGAGCAGTGAACCCGAACCCATACACGGGTCATAGATTGACAAACCTTTCACATTCTCCTGTCCTGTTATTGCTATTCTAGTAAGAATTTTTGATACTGCCTGTGGTGTATAGAATTCTCCCGCCTTCTTACCTGTCTCTGACGCAAACTGTCCTATCAGATATTCATATGCATCTCCAAGTATTTCACCATCGGAATTAAGCAGATCTGCCTGGTCTATTACCTTTATCAGTTCTGCAATTGTATCACTTTGTTTCTGGTCTCCCGCTCCAAGCCTGCTCGAATACAAATCAATGTCGGAAAACAAATCCACAAACAACTCTCCGCTCTGCTCAATATTATTGAATGCTTTCTGCAATTGCTCACGATTAAAGCAATTATTCCTTGCATCCTCTGCAAAACATGTATATGTAAGCTCAGGCTCAATTACATATTTACGATCCTGCTTTAATTCATCAAGCAAATCATTAGCATATTCACCCTTCAACTCATTTTTATATGCCTCAAGTGCCACCTTGAGCGATTCCGGTTTCTCATCATTTATCAAATCATATACTCTAATCAAAAATGAATCTGATAGATATTTATAGAATACAATTCCCAAAAGATAATTCTTATATTCATTCGCGTCCATTTTTGAACGAAGTACATCAGCGCCACTCCAAAGTACACTGATTAAATCCTTACTATTTTCCTGCTCTGCCATTAATTGCTTCCTCCGAAATTCTATAATCTTTTGCTTTAATATTCCTCTCCACTTATCTCTTCCACAAGCTTCCTAACCTTACCTGCATCCGCACACTGATAGCAGTTCTTCATCATTTTATCATACGAAAAATCCACCTCTTTACACGATGCTGTCACATCACACTTCCATACGCCACACGAGCTGTGCACCTGCGTAATACCTGTGTATTCGATAAGTTCTCTAACATTGGTATCATTCACGCCGCTTCCGGCCAGAATCGTAATATCTTTTCCATATTGATTTTGAAGATGCTTAAGCTGTTTTCTGCCATCCCATACATTTACTGCGCCACCGCTTGTGAGAATACGATCTGCGCCAAGCCTAATAAGCCTCTCCGCTGCACTGTCCTGATTATCTATGCAATCAAAGGCGCGGTGAAACACAGCCTCCCTGCCACACTCATGAATGAGCTCTATCATATCCTTAGTGCGCTTTTCATCAAGCCGTTTTTCTTCTGTCAGAAATCCAAACGCAATGCCATCTGCTCCATGCTCTAAAAGAATTTTTGCATCCATAAGCATAGTATCGTATTCTTCATCCGAATAGCAAAATCCGCCGCCCCTTGGACGAACCATTGACACTACCGGTATATTGCAGTTCTTCTTTGCATATATTAAATTGCCGAGTGTAGGTGTCAGCCCGCCCATGTATAGGGCGCTGTTCAGTTCAACCCTGTCTGCACCATTTTCATATGCTGTTTTCACATCCGAAAAGCTGCCACAGCATATTTCAAGCATCGGTTTCATCATACTTTCCCACTCTTTCCGCTAAATAATGCTTAACCTTCACACAATACATGTGTGACCGGCAAAAATTACGTAAATAAGTTTCAGATAATTTTACAAATATCTTTTTCAAAAATCAGTTTTCATACTCAATATTCATTTACCACAATCTCGAATACTCCGTCCTCATTAATTTTTAACCTCAATGACTTAACATATTTATTGTAAAAATCCTTCATTTCTCGCTCTGTCGATGTAATTTTAGTCCTCTCGTATATCTGTCTTGTCATCTCCCAGCCATTTTTTCCGACAATATCATTTGTCAGATTTTTCAATTCACTTATCATGACTTTTTTCTTTAAATCACTTGCATTTCCTGTATAGAAATCGTCTATTGAACAGTGAAAAATACATCGTTTTGTAAGTGCATCCTTGATTGACTGTCCGCACTTGCTATATTCGTACATCACGAGGAAATGAGCATCCTTTACAGATGAAATAAGTCCCCAGTAATCCGAATCACTTGAGCACAAAATAAACGAGTCTATGTTGTCCTTATAATACGCCTCACACACTCCCGCAGTCATCTTTATATCAACAAGCGACTTTCGGTCTGTCACGCGCTCCACCTCCTCATGGAATACAGGGATATGTATGAATTTTTCCAGCCAGTCCCATCCACAGGATGTATGATAATCATCATAGAGTATAATTTTTTCTATTTTGGACATTTGCTCAGAATTTAAGTTTTTTAATACTCCATACAGCTTGTATACATCAGAATTTTCACAATCCACAACTATCACAACACGCATGCTTTCACGGATAAACTCATATATATTTTCCTTTGTATCTTCCACTGCATCCCTGTATTTTGAACCGTCATTGAAATAATCACCATGCTGTCTGTATATTGTCTTTAAAATCCTTCCGTCAGAATTGAGCAGATTTCCCCTGCCATCCGGGCGCCAGTGGATATACATCCCATATGGATACTCTTTTCTGTGCTCTTTATAGACAGTAAACTCTGCCTTTAGCTTCTTTGGCTTTTCATAATCCGCTATGACAAACAAATCCCTGATATACTCCCATTTTATCCAGTCCGGGAAAAGCTTTTTACATGCATCCACGTGCTCATTTATCAGCTTGTTAATATGTACGCAATACTTGTCAGCCGATGAATTATACAATATAATATGCACTTCCCAGCTCTCAAGCTTATTTATATTCTCTGCATCAAACCACTCCATCCTGTTTATATTACCCAGATTATATTTTATTTCATTGTCTGTTTTTTTATAGTTGCGCAGCAGACCTGTACGCGCCTTACACAGATATCTGAGTATCCTCGCATTTTTATTTTCTCTTAAGCTGTTTAAAAGCTCCACATACTCACCACTGCACATATAATCAAGTATCTCATTTCTGACACCTATAAGATACGACAGAATCGTCACAAGCTCATATTTCTGTACTGTTTTATATTCCTTTTCCTCTGTAAATTCAGAATCCAACGCATATGCTTCTTCATCTGTTTCTTGTATCACATCATTAACTTCATCAATATCTGATTTATTTATTTCAATATCTGCCAACTCTATTCCCCCTTCATTTTCAAGATATATTTAAATTATATCATATGTTGCACTCTTTGTATTGTTAACATTTACTTAAAATCCGGATTATTTGCCATTTTCTCATACTCATGCTACAATACCTTTATCCGGATTAATGGTGATTATTATCAGACACTTTTTAGTAGACAGCGAAAATGTCAACGACAACTGGCTGATGCTGTTTGATATGGCAGATGAGGACGATGAAATCGTAGTTTTTTACACAAAAAAATCACCTCACATGTCATACATGTCAGTCATCAGACTTATTGAAAACAATAAAATAAATATACGATTTGAGGAATGCTATGAGGGCACAAACGCCCTTGATTTTCAGCTTGTATCCTATATGGGTTATCTGATGGGAGGCGGCGGTGCCTGCAGTGAAAACGAATGTGATGCTGCGTCAGCCGAGACCGGTGCTGATGAGTACATCATAATGAGCAACGACACAGGCTATGACCCTGCTGTAAGGTTCTGGAAAGATAAGGGATACGCTGTACGCAGATTCAATGTGAATTTTTGCAAACAGGCTGTCCAGAGAAGGAAAAACATCAAGTATCAGGTAGTAGCAGATATTCCATCTAAGGAAGATACCGCCAATATCAATACCGATAATGATGCTATCACTGCAAAGTCTTATAATCTGAATGAGCTTATCGATGGCAATCATAGCAGCTATACAGACAGTGAACCGTTAAGTGACGAGCTTTCAACTAACGAGGACTTACCGTTAATTGATAAGCTTATGACTAATGATGACTTACCATTCACTGACGAACAGACACCTAATAACAACTCAAATAAAAACGAAGCAGCTGAGGCTAAGGCCTCAATGGACAGCATTGATACATCAGATATTTCTGAAGTAGCAGCATCATCTGAAGACTTCGACCATTTTGAAGTAGATTCTTTCTTAAACTGCATGGGAAAAGACAATCTGCTTAAGCTTCATGAGACACTGGTTCATGTTTATGGTATGAAACAGGGTCAGATAATTTATAAAACCATAAAAGACAAATCCTACTCTTTTACGCCTGAGAAGCTCACGCGTAAAAAGAAGGTAGAGCGTTTTACAGGTATAATTTTCGCTCACAGTGATATTAATGATCCCGGAAATTTTGTTGATTTTCTTGAAAAGAATAAGAATAAAACAAAGAATCTCAATGGCATAAGATCTGCCATCACAAAGAGCTACGGTGAGACAGATGGCTTGAAATATTACAGCCTTTTCAAGCCATATTTCAAAATTATATCTGCACTGAAATAACGCCCTTTATTTTACAACAGAAAGGTAATCCGGATAAAACAATTGAGGCACGGAATTAATACTCCGTGCCTCAATTGTTATCCTTCATAACATGATGCTCTCTATTTATTATATAACGTGCGTGAGAGGGCGCTGGAAGTCCGGTGGACTTCCGCTTAGCGCCGACCGCAACGGAGTGTAGAACGAACCCCGGGGTTCAAATCGTCCGCGGACGATTTGTAATATAGAAAGAGCAGGTACTACAACCTGCTCTTTCTATATTATATAACGTGCGTGAGAGGATTCGAACCCCCGACACCTTGGTCCGTAGCCAAGTGCTCTATCCAGCTGAGCTACACACACATATTTATTTACTCATTCATTATAACACCCTTGTCAAGTGCTTTGAATGAATGCCGCAGACCGGAATCGAACCGGTACTGTATCACTACAACAGGATTTTAAGTCCTGCGCGTCTGCCAGTTCCGCCACTGCGGCATGAATGGGACCTACAGGGCTCGAACCTGTGACCCTCTGCTTGTAAGGCAGATGCTCTCCCAGCTGAGCTAAGATCCCATATAAAATTGTAGTAGATAATCACTACAAACGACCCAGACGGGACTCGAACCCGTGACCTCCGCCGTGACAGGGCGGCGCTCTAACCAACTGAGCCACTAGGCCAAATGCTTAATGCGTGATATATAATATCACAGTTTGCACAAAAATGCAAGAAAAAAATTAATGGACCATCGGGGACTCGAACCCAGGACCGACCGGTTATGAGCCGGTTGCTCTAACCAACTGAGCTAATGGTCCAAATATATAAGCCGATGATCGGACTCGAACCGATAACCTGCTGATTACAAATCAGCTGCTCTGCCAATTGAGCCACATCGGCATACGACTTATGACTTTTAACTCAGCGCATTGCTGTGCTAAAAATGACTCCAACGGGATTTGAACCCGTGTTACCGCCGTGAAAGGGCGATGTCTTAACCGCTTGACCATGGAGCCTAAGAAAAAGAAAACTCCCCGAGTAGGGCTCGAACCTACAACAACTCGGTTAACAGCCGAGTGCTCTACCATTGAGCTATCGAGGATTATTAAGGTTTGTACCTTCAAAACTTCATACAATTCCGATTTGCTTTTCT
>NZ_CDRTEH010000029.1:0-11681 GCF_977054825.1 Agathobacter sp. | reverse complement strand
TTGCAGGCAAGACAGCATCGCAGCTTGAGGAGGTTGCCGGCAATTCCAAGACTATCACAGATGAGGTTAATGGAATCGCAGAGACACTTGAGACACAGACAGATGCTATCAAGCAGATTAATAATGGTGTAGAGCAGATTAACGATGTAGTTCAGACTAACTCAGCTTCTTCACAGGAGTGCGCAGCTGCAAGTCAGGAGATGAGCAGTGAGGCAGAGAGCTTAAATGAGCTTATCCGTCATCTGAGAGTTGCTGAGCAGTAAGCAGATATATTAATTGTATTAAATAGAATTAAGGGTATTAATATCCCCACGTTTATTTCCATGTATATGGCGAAAAACGTGGGGATATGTTATTATATGAGTATGACATTAAAAGATAGAATACCAAAAGAATTTTATAGTTTATTTCGCACGAAAAATATGGATGCATACATGCAGATAGTTGTTGCGTTATATGAGGAGAATAACGAGGTCTATGCATCACTTGGGCTGACACGGGAGGAGTGTCAGATAATCATAGCGGATACCATATCAAAAACAGGCATTGTATGGCAGACTGATTATACTGAAGAAGAGAGTGATGAAGATAATGGAAGCATGGATAATCATGATGATGATAAGCTTGATTTTGAAATTGATGATATGTATGACCAGACCAGCTTCGCATACACCTTGACACCATCAGCCATACTGGGCAGGCTTGTAAAGTGGGGCTGGATCAGGAGTGATTTTGACGAGAAACTCAACACATATGTGATTGCATTTCCTCAGTACAGCCAGATGTATGCAGAGCTGTTTAAAAAGCTCCTGGTGGATGATGACAGCAGGGAACGTGAGAGTATTCTGGCTGTTTACAGTGCGCTTTTTACATATTTTTCAGACCCGGAAAAAAACAATGATATTTTGAAAAATGCGTTGTATACGTCAAAAAATCTTGGCCAGCTTTTATCAAATATGCAGGATGGCATGAGGGCATATTTTGATGAGCTGTCACGCATGAAGGATTTTATCGGTATACAGAAGGTGCTGATTAAGGAAATCAACAACAGTGACAGCAGACGTTATGCAATCCTTACGACCACGGATAGCTTCTATCGATACAAGGAAGCTGTAAAGGAGCTTATCAGCAAAATTCTCAATCAGAATGATGACAGAAGGGCTGAGCTTGAGGGAATTCTTAAGCAGACTACACCCGGTACATTTGAGAGAAAACGCTATGAGTACAGCGTGGAGTACTGCGATAAGGCAAGTGAGCTTGTATATAAGGTGGAGCATGAGTTTGACCTGATTGAGAGAAAGTACAACAAGCTTATTGAGCAGAAGACGATTTTTGCAAAGAGGGCGCTTGCAAGGATACACTATATCCTGCAGGAGGGCGCAGATGACGAGGATAATATAGTCAAGCTCATTAACCTGATAGATAAGAGTGATAAAACAGATGAGATACTTGGGGAGCTTCGCAACAGAATGAAGTTCACCAGACAGTTTTACAATGTAACCGATGACAGCTTTCCGGGGAGACGTGAGAGAGGAAGAAGTGAGTTTGTTCCGTTTGTTATTGATGATGCTTCGGCAGGCGAAGATGATATGGCTGATTTTGTGCCAAAGCCATTGTATACAAAAAAGGAGCTTCAAAGCTTCAGAGATAAAAATATGCGTGATGGCATGTTTGTGACAGATGAACAGACTGTAGAATCCATGGAGGATCTGGAAAAGCTTCTGTTTTTGTGGCAGGAGGAGACCAACGAGCGCATGGGTGAGGACACGGTGAGTCTGGACGGAGAGATAACAAAGAGTGATGGTGTAAGCTACTCAAGGCTTGTAATATCCAAATCAAACGCTAAACGAGAAGCATAGAAAAGAGAGTAATATATGTTTGAATATATGGAAAATGTCTCGCCAAATGAGGCTGAAAATATCAAAAAAACTATTCAGGATCTGTTCAGGCAGACCTGTATTCTGCAAATGAAATGTGACCCTGTTACATTGATTCAGAGGGATAATCCAAGGTATCAGGTATGCCTTAGAAACAGGGAGTTTATCGCAGATTATCTGGCGGTGCTTGACTGTGAGCTGGTTCACGACCAGCAGGAGCATCTTTTCAGGATAAAGGGTGATGGAGTTATACTCGAGAAGATGACTCTTTTGACGGCAAGGCTTGTCATTATAATGAAGATGATATACAGGGACAAAATCATGGGCGAGGGGCTTAATGCGACAACAACGAATCTGGCAGAGATTCGTGAGTACGGCAGGAATACCAATCTGATTACCAGAAAGCTCACTAATCAGGAATGGTCGGATGCTCTTTTGCTCATGAAAACACATCAGATGATTGAGCTGCCGGGGGCTATTGCAAACCTGGAGGACAATACACCAATCTATATTTATGGCACAGTAAATATATTCTGCTCAGCCATGGATATAAATGAGCTTGTGCGCATGTACAGTGATGAGGTGGAGCTGATTAAGTATGATAATGATGAAGCTGCAGCACTCGAAGCTGCCGGATCAGATACAGAAGGCAGTTCTGTAAACCATACTCATGAATTTGCCAAGAACAGTGAAATGGAGGAGTCACCAATTGAGTCAGTCTAAGAAGATTTTTACCAGAATGTGTCTAAACAACTGGGGCGGAATAAATCACAAGGTTTTGCAATTTAATGAGTATGTCAATTTGTTCAGTGGTAAGAGCGGTTCGGGAAAATCAACCGTCATGGATGCGATTCAGGTTATACTCTATGGCAGCTTCAGTCCCACATTTTTGAACAAGGCGGCAGATGATTCAAAAAACAGGAGAAGTGTTCTGAGCTATTTGAAGGGTGAGCAGAAGGATGGCTCCGCAAATCGTGGTGACTGTGATTTTTGTTCGGTCATAGCGCTTGAGATAGAGGATACAGGCAGTCATACGTTTACATGTATAGGAATAGCCTTTGAGGTACGAAAAAACGATTCTGAGATTAAGAGGTTTGTGTACTTTAGCCATTCGGGCAGGATGCCGGAGCCTTCATATGTGACAGCAGATGGCTTTTGCTATTCAAATAATGATATAAAAAAGCTTGTAAATACTCGCTCACAGTCAGCTGACAGACGCGCCAGAGGTGATGTCAACCGTATTTACGCATCGAAGGAGGCATACCTTGGTACATTATATGATGTGATTTTAGGATATATTGACCCGAATCGTTTTATCACAATGGAAAAAAGTGCTATTGCGCTCAGGATGACAAATGGAACAGGTCAGTTTATACGTGATTATATGTTTCCAAAGAGTGACTCGGGCACGATAGAGACTATCAGTGAGCAGCTCGATGCATACAGACAAATCAGGGAAAAAATAGAGGATATGCGCAAGCGTATTGAGCTTCTTAAGGAAATAAAGGAGTCAGGGCAGGAGCTTGTTAATATCCAAAGCGATATTGTCATGGCAGAGACAATGATCAGGTGCATAGATATCGAGGATATGCGTGCAAAGATTCAGGCAGCTGAGGATGATAAAAAACGTATCGAAGAGGAGCAGGACAGGCTTTCAGAAAAAGCAGAGGATATAGCCGGGCAGCAGGCAGCTGTGCAGCAGGAGTATATTCAGGTATGTGCGGATTTGAAATCGAGCGACTTAGGAAGCAAAAAGGATCAGCTTAAGGAGCTTGAGAAGAGAAGCCTCATGCTTACCGACAACAGCCGTCAGTGGATTAAAATCACAAACGGACTCAAGGCATGGGATGAGGATGAGGTCATCACAGACTATGTGAGCAATGCAGTTTTAAATCTCATTGAAGAGATTGTGGATGGCGATGTCACTAAGGCAAAATGTCAGGAGCTTCATCTAAAGCTCGAGTCCATAAAGAAGGATATCGAGGAGGAACTCGAGGACAACACCTCACAGAAAAATGAGATAACAAAAGAGCTTAAAGAGAAACAGCGTCTGGTCGATGATATGAAGAACAACCGCAAGTCGTACAGTGAGAGTCTGCGTTCGGCAAGAGCTGCGCTGCAGAGAGACTTAAGTGATAGATTTGGCGAGCCTGTGAAGGTGCAGGTATTTGCGGATATGTTTGATGTACAGGATGAGGAATGGAAAAATGCCATAGAAGGACGTATGGGAAGGCTCAAATTCTCGCTTATCACAGAGCCTCGTTATGCGCATACTGCAGCTGTTATTTTCAGGGATATGAAGCAGTTTGAGGATGTTGATCTCATCAATTCCAAGGCTATCATGGACAGTGAACCAAAGGCCGTGGACGGTTCACTTTATGAGGCTGTGGATACAAAGGAAAAATATGTGGATGTTTGCCTGAAAAGATATCTTGGGCATATTATAAAGTGCAGGAGTGTTGACGAGCTCGAGCAGGTGAGGGATGGAGTTACACCGGACTGCTACTCATACAGCAACTTTATTTTCAGACACCTGAAGAAGCGCGATTATACTACAAATGCCTGCATTGGAGGCAGGGTATCCAAGGCAAGACTTGCTGAGTATGAGGCAGATGTGGAGAGACTGGAGAAGGAGCAGATACAGCTTGTGGGTATCATTTCAAGTCTCAAGGCGCAGAGAGATTTCGAGTGCTTGAAGGGAGAGCCGGAGTATTTTGTGGGTCTTTCGGAGGCAGCAGATGAGCTGAAAGAGGTCAATTCACAGAAAAATGAGCTCGAAGCTATTATCAGGACAATGGAGAATGGGCAGTACAAGGAACTTCAGGAGAAAAAGAAGTTTCTTGAGAAAAACATCGATGCACTTAAGAGTGCTTTTTCACTGAATCAGAAGCAGATAAATGAAAAGATAAGCCAGCATCAGAAAATCACAGGTGCAAATGAGCAAAGAAGAGCGCAGCTGGATGATATGCTACAGGGCTATGTTGCAAGGGAGGAGCTTGAGAAGCAGGTGCAGGATATGCTGCAGCATAGCTCAGGAGCATCCGTCAAGAGCAAACAGCGTGAGAAGCTTATTGAGCTGCAAGGCGTAGACGGAAATGGTGGCAGGCAGCAGTCGTGTGTGGAGACACTGCAGACTGCCCGCTACAGGTATATAAAGGAGTTCCCGTCAGGTCAGTTCAGCGGAGCTGAGAAGTCCAATAAGGCATACGAGGAGCTGCTGGAGAAGTACGAGAAGGATTATGAGCCTGAATATGAGAGTGAGTTTGAGCAACAGTGCAAGGTGATCTACAAAAGTCTCAGAGAGAATGTCATCGGTACAATCCACGGTGATATCAAGGCTGCAAAGCGTCATGCCTATGAGATAAACAGGCTTCTCAGGGAGACTAATTTCTCAGACAGCACGTATCAGATTAAGATAGAGCCGGCAAAGAATGAAAACGGTCAGTTCTACGATATGCTTATGGCGGAGGAGCTGGACAGCAAAAACCTGGATAATGGCGGAATAGACGGACAGATAAGCTTTGGTGAGGATGACTTTTATAAGAAATATGAGCAGAAAATTAAGCTTTTGACAGACAAGTTCATGCCGCCAAAGGATGAGGATGAGCATCTGCGCATGCAGAAGCGTAAGGAAATGGAGCAGTATGCGGATTACCGCAATTATCTGTCATTCAGCATGTATGAGCAGGTTACGGACGAAAATGGTCAGGTCATAAGGGAAAACTTTGTAGATGACATGGCTGGCCGTGATTCGGGCGGTGAGGGACAGAACCCTAAGTATGTTGCGCTTCTTGCGGGCTTTGCAATGCTTTATATGCAGCAGAGCAATCGTGATTCAAAGATTAAGCTGGTGCTTTTGGATGAGGCTTTTTCCAAGATGGATCAGGAGCGAAGTGCGGTGTGCCTCAAGTATGCAAGAAAGATGGATTTGCAGCTGATTGTCTGTGTGCCGGATGAGCGTCTGCAGTCGCTTATCCGAAATGTGGACTGTGTCTATGGCTTCAGGCGGCACAATAATCAGATTTCGATGATGCATATAGACAAGGGCGATTATCTGAAATTGATGGAGGGATAGATATGGCATATTATATAGCGGAAGGCGCTGTTGTTAAGGGGCAGGTGACAATGGCTGACGGAGCAAGCGTATGGTATAATGCAACAGTAAGAGGCGATTCAGAGCCGATAGAAATCGGCAGAAATTCAAATATACAGGACAATGCAGTGGTACATGTGGACTTAAGCCACAGTGTCATAATAGGTGACAATGTAACAATAGGGCACAGCGCAATTGTTCACGGGTGTACTATAGGCGATAATACACTCATCGGCATGGGAGCCATCGTGTTAAACGGCGCAAGGATTGGTAAAAACTGTATAATAGGTGCGGGAGCTCTTGTCACTCAGGGCACCGAGATCCCTGACGGAAGCCTTGCATTTGGCTCTCCGGCAAAGGTAGTCAGGGCACTGAGTGCTGAGGAGATAGAGGAGAATCATCGAAACGCCATGCACTATGTGGAGATTGCGAGAAAGTCGCTGACTTAATATTGTTCGGATTGTTTACATAAACTTTACAAATGGACGGTAGCGGTTTTTACATATTTAAAATAAAATCATAGTCTGGGAAATATAAACAGGGAAGGTATAATTTATGAAATCAAAAGAAGACAATACACAAAAGAAAAGCAAAAAGCTCTCGTCAAAGGAGCTCTCATGGGTATTATATGACGTGGGAAATTCCGCATACACACTGCTTGCGTGTGCACTCATACCGATATGGTACAAAAGCCTTGCCGTGGGAGATGGTGCAGGGCAGATTTCATCTGACAGGGCGACTGCGTATTATGCGATGGCGATAGCTGTGATGACGGTTGTATCAGCACTTATCGGACCTGTATGTGGCGCGATAGCTGACCATATGCGCATCAAAAAGGCTATTTTTTCAACGACAGTAGTTGTAGGTGTGTCGGCATGTATACTTAACGGCTTTACACCTACGTGGGTACTGTTTCTTGTTATATATGTGCTTACAAAGATATTTTACAATGCATCGCTGGTGTTTTATGACTCGATGCTTGTCGATGTGACGACAAAGGATAGAATGGACGAGGTGTCCTCCTACGGCTATGCCTGGGGATATCTGGGCTCATGTGTGCCGTTTCTCGTTTCGCTTGCAGCGTATATCTGTGGACCTGATATGCTTGGATATATATCAAACCGCCTGTCGATGATAATAGGCTTTGCAGTTACCGGAATATGGTGGCTTGTTGTTACAGTTCCGCTGCTTAAGAGCTATAAACAGGTGAATTATGTATCGGAAGCTGCAGAAGCGAAAAGCAAAAATCCGGGAGTTCTCAGACTCATAGCCGGCGCATTTGCACAGATATTCGGAACAATCAAAAAAATTGCTACAAAAGATAAAAAAGTAGGTCTGTTTTTGATTGCTTTTTTCCTTTACATAGATGGTGTAGGTACTATAATAGATAATTGTATAAACATAGGAACTGATTTAAAGCTTGATTCAGTGGGACAGGTAGTGTTTTTACTTTTCACACAGGTAGTGGCATGCATCGGTTCGCTTGTTTTTGGAAGACTGTCACAGAAATACAAAACTACAACGCTTTTGTATGTCTGTATTGCGGGATATTTTGCGGTTTGTCTGTATGCGCTCACACTGCATGATCTGATTGGTTTTGGAATCATGGCATTTGGCGTGGGCTGCTTCCAGGGCTCATTGCAGGCGCTGTCACGCTCATATTTTTCAAAGATCATTCCACCGGAAAATTCGGGAGAATATTTTGGAATCTATGATATTTTTGCAAAGGGAGCTTCGTTTTTAGGCTCGCTTGTCATAGCGGCAGTAAAGCTTGCAGGCGGCACGATAAATGTGGCGGTTGCAACTATGGCGATATTCTTTGCAGTGGGATTTGTATTTTTAAGGCTTGCAGACAGTTATGATGCACCGGGGTATGAAAAGTAACTAAAATAAAAACAAAAAGAAACGAAAGAAGGCTTAAAGCATGATAAACACAGAGGGAACAAAAGTCTGGGCACACAGAGGAGCATCCGGATATGCACCGGAAAACACACTTGAGGCATTCAAGAAGGCAGAAAAGATGAAGGCTGACGGTGTGGAGCTTGATGTACAGCTTACAAAGGATGGAGAGCTCGTGGTCATACACGATGAGACTGTGGACAGAGTGAGTGGTGAGAAGGGCTTTGTAAAGGACTATACACTAAAGGAGTTAAAGCGCCTCAATGTGTCAAAGCACATGCCGTCCTATGACAAGAAGACACGTATTCCAACACTCGATGAGGTGTTTGATTTGCTCAAAAACACAGAGATGACCATAAATATCGAGCTCAAAAACGGTATCGTGCAGTATAAAAATCTGGAGAAAAAGGTGCTGGCACTCGTGGAAGAGTATGATATGCTTGACAGAATCTGGTGTTCATCGTTCAATCACGAGTCGATCGTGCGTATGAAAAAGCTTTGCCCTGATATGAGGTGCGGACTGCTTTTTTCTGATATTATAGTAAATGCGGCAGAGTATGCCAGTGAACTTCATGTGGATGCACTTCATCCGGCAACCTACCATATGCAGGATGAAAACTACATCGACAAGGCTCATGGAAGAGGCCTTAGAGCTCATGTCTGGACTGTAAATGAAAAGCATGAGATGAAGGCACTTGTCAAGGCAGAAGCTGATGCAATTATCACAAATTATCCGGATATTGCCGTAGAAATAGTAAAAAATGAGTAGAGAAAGAGTTTTAAAGGCGCTTGCGGGAATACTTGTTATGGTGGAAGGTAAGCTTCATCTGGCAGACCGAAGGCGGCGCCGGGAGGACAAACTGATAGAGCGTGCAAGGCTGCTTGAAATGCAGCGGGCACAAAATGAAACAAACCCAAAGGATGCGAACGTGAATGAAAAAATATCATATAGAATAGGAGCGTATATGCAGATGAAAAAACTGGAAGAGGTTTACACAAACAGAGAGCTGTCATGGTTACAGTTCAACGAGCGGGTATTAAATGAGGCGGGCAATCCAAGAGTACCGCTTGCAGAGAGACTGACCTTTGCATCAATCTACCAGACAAATCTGGATGAGTTTTTCATGGTAAGAGTCGGATCACTCATGATGCAGATGAATTCAAAGGAAAAGATTTTCGAGAACAAGACAAAGATGTCGAGTGAGGAGCAGGTATCGGCAATACTTGACAGAGTATGCGAGCTTGAGAAGAAGAAAGCAAGGATATACGAGCAGCTCATGGGTGAGCTCGAGCCAAAGGGTGTGCGCATAATCAATTTCAACAAGCTGTCAAAGGATGAGGGAGATTTGCTGGAGGCATATTTTGATGCACACATTGCACCTTTCCTCTCTCCGATGATTATAGGAAAGCAGCAGCCGTTCCCATTCCTTGCCAATAAACAGCTCTATGCGGTAGTGCTTTTAACTACACAGAAGGGGAAGAAAAAGACAGGTATCGTGCCATGCTCAAACAGCGTATTCAAGCGTCTTATCGAGATACCTACAAGACCGGGCACATTTATGCTGTCAGAGGAGCTTATTTTACACTTTGTATCCAAGCTCTATCCAAAGTATGTAATCCGTGAGAAATCAATCATGCGTGTGACACGTAATGCGGATATCGATGCGCAGAGCATGTATGATGAGGATATGGATTATCGTAACATGATGGAGGAGCTCATCAAGAAGAGAGTGCGTCTTGACCCTGTAAGAGTTGAGCTATCAAGAAAAATCAACCGCAAGGCGATTGATGAGCTTTCAAGCTTCCTTGAGATTGGCAAGAAGCATTTTATCAGCGTAAAGACACCGCTTGATATGTCGTTTGTATTCCAGCTTCAGCACTATCTGCGCGACAAGCAGGAGCTTTTCTTTGAGAAGCGTGCTCCGCGTGATACACCGGAGCTTTCACTCAAGGAGAGTATAATCGGACAGGTTGAGAAAAAGGACGTGCTTCTTTCATATCCGTTTGAGAGCATGAAGCCTTTTATCAAGATGCTTAACGATGCAGCAGAGGACCCTGATGTGGTTTCCATCAAGATGACACTTTACAGAGTGGCAGACAAGAGCCAGATTATCGATGCCCTTATAGAAGCCGCAGAAAACGGCAAGGAGGTTATAGTGCTTGTCGAGCTGCGTGCGAGGTTTGACGAGGCTAACAACATAGAGATGTCACACCGCCTTGAGGATGCAGGCTGTCAGATACTTTACGGACTCGGCGATTACAAGGTTCACTCAAAGCTCTGCCTTATCACAAAGAAAAAGGGCGATGGCTATGAGTACATCACTCAGATCGGTACAGGAAACTACAATGAGAAGACCTCGCGTCTTTACACAGATTTGTCTCTCATCACTGCAAATCAGGAGATTGGAGCAGATGCATCAAGAGTATTCATGGCACTTCAGAGAGGCGAGACTGTTTCGGACGGCGATGTAAAGCATCTGCTTGTTGCACCAAAATGCTTACAGAACAGGATTGTTGACATGATTGATGAGCAGATTGCCAACAAGAATGCAGGAAAACCTGCATATATCGGAGTAAAAATTAACTCTCTCACTGACAAGGTGCTTATAGACAAGCTTATCGATGCATCACAGGCAGGAGTAAAGGTAGAGCTTATTGTCAGAGGAATCTGCTGTGTGAAGCCTCAGGTGGAGGGTGCCACAGAAAATATCACAGTAATAAGCGTTGTAGGAAGATATCTTGAGCATTCACGTATATACAGATTTGGTGTGGGCGATGATGAGAAGATTTACATTGCATCAGCAGATTTTATGACCAGAAATACAGTAAGACGTGTGGAGGTTGCAACACCTGTATATGATGCACATGCTAAGGACAAGATCCGCCATATCTTCGATACAATCATGACAGATGATGAGAAGGGCAAGGAGCTTCGCGCTGATGGCGAGTATGTGGACAGAAGGATAAACAGCACACCTGTAGATTCACAGGAGCAGTTCTTTGAGGAAGCATACAAAAATGCTGAGAAGAACGCTGACAACCAGTAAAAAATAATAAAGGACTGATAATAATGGGCAAAAAAGAAGCAAAGACAAATGCAATAAGAATACTTGAAACAATGAAGATTCCATACGAGGCACGCACGTACGAGTGCGATGACTTTGTTGATGCAGCTCAGATAGCGGACAAGCTCGGCCTTGACCATGCAGGTATGTACAAGACTATCACGACAGTCGGCAAAAGTGGTGGATATTATGTGTTTGTAGTACCGATAGATGACGAAATTGATTTCAAAAAAGCCGCAAAGGCAGCAGGCGAGAAGTCCATAGAGATGCTTCATCTAAAGGACTTAACAAAGGTTACTGGCTATATAAGAGGCGGCTGTACGTCAATCGGCATGAAAAAGCAGTATCCTACATTTATCCATGAGGCAGCTAAAGAGCAGGACAAAATCACAGTCAGCGGAGGCAGGCTAGGACTTCAGATTACGCTGGCACCTGATGATTTGTGCAGGGCTGCAAAGGCAGAGTATGCAGATATCATAAAATAATTAAAATGAGAGTCTTTTTCCTAGGCTTTTACACGTCAGTGTGTTATAATAAATAAAGCTGGCGATTGCTTAGACAGATTGTTTTGCGAATAAACCTACATTGCAATCGTAATAATAGAAGTAAAGCAGAGGAAAAATAGAGATGGAAAAAATTATTTTAACAGGAGACAGACCAACAGGCAGACTCCATATAGGCCATTATGTGGGCTCGCTTCGCAGAAGAGTGGAGCTTCAGAATTCAGGAGAGTATGACAAAATATTT
>NZ_CDRTEH010000028.1:0-14092 GCF_977054825.1 Agathobacter sp. | reverse complement strand
ATTATCATCATATATAGGGGAAAGTTTTGTACAAATGCCAGAAGATTTATTTAAAAAAATTAAAGAAGTAGTCTCGTTAAGTAATACACTTCGGAGCATGCCGAAGAAGTAAACTTTACTCAAAGACTAGGAAGTATATAGTATGACAATTGAAATATATAAATATTATTTAAAATCAAAAATTTGTATTATAATGAGTATTTTGTTGTTTGCTATTACTTATGGGTTTACAATTTATTTTTCGAGTTTGGGAATGACAGGTTTTTCGTTAATTCATACAGTTGCTAGATTTAACTTTTACGTATGCTTTTTTATTGTGTGCTTAACATATTATTATGTATCAAGTGCAAATAGAAATTATGTTAAAGAAGTTTCGGAAGTGGTAGGATATAAGGCAATTTATGAGATTAATGCTGTGTCCGTTATTATGTTTCAAACGCTTTTATGGAATATTGGAATGTGTTTAATCATTATAGCCTGCTCTATAAAGAATGATGGGTCGAATTATTTTATTTCTTGGTTTCCAGAAAACTATTTGTGTAACATTATTATTCCACAAATAATCTGCATTATTATAACTTTCTTTGTGTCTACCAGTTGGAATTCATCACGCTGGTTAATGTTTGAAATTTTATTTTTATTCTTAATTAGTCCTTTTTAATTGAAATAATAATGTTTTAAGTAATATTTTGTGATGACTCGGCCTGGAAAATTTGTGTATAAATTAATGTTTCTCAAATTTTCCAGGCTGATATTTTAGATGAGGTATGTGTATGAAAAAAAAATTTTTTACAATTTGTGCAATAGTGTTTCTAGGATTTACTGGATGTACGCATAGAGAGAGTGCGAATATAGATCTAACAACTTCATCTGTTGGAGTTATTGAAACAAGTGGTAATAGTAAAAAAAGTAGAATTTACTTTTATAATCAAAATTTAGAAAAAACAGCTACGCTTCCATTGGAATACGCTTCATTAGGAAGTATTTTTTATAATCCAGTAATTTATGAAGATGAACTATATTTGATTCCTCAAGGAAAAACTAATGTTAAGGATGAAAAAAAGGTTCTGAAAATTGAGTTGAAAAGTGGGAATCAAAAAATCTATGAAATCAATCAGTTGGCAATGAATAGTATTTGTGTTAATGATAAAAATATTTATACTTGCAATACGTTAAACGGTGATTCGTACATTAATAAATGTAGTAAAGAAAATAATCAAGTCGTAAGTGAGAAAATTGAAGGTGTTTATGTAAGCAAGCTATTGTGTAGTAAAGATATGTTATTTGCATTTGCTACTACAAAATACGGAAAAGAGATGAATTCTTACATTTACATTTATGATGCTGAAGAACTGAGTTTTGATGAGAAAATTGATATTACAAATTATGGAGGTACTCATTATAAAGCAATTCTTTTCGACAACAACATATTGTTTTCAAACTCAGTAGATTCTGGTGATCATCCATGTAATACCGTTTGCATATATTCGATAAATGACAAGACGATAGAAACAATTTCATTTGATCAATATTATCCACTAGATTTGGCCGTATGGGATAACATACTTATCGTTTCTCACTTTGACTTGGTAAAAAGAGAAGGTGGAAGTATATCTATATATAACTTAGAAACCAAAGAGTTAAATAATATAGAACTTGGACATGATGTAGAGCAAATGACGATTAATGAGAATGTTATCTATATTTTATCAGATAAAATAATTTATCAATATGAATTAAAAGATATGAATTTGTATCTAAAATGTAAGACTCAAATAAAAAAATCAAATGAAGAAAATTATCTTTCGGGGATTTTTTATATTAAACCTGAATCCATGAAGTTCACTCTTTAATAAGTCAAACCTGCCAAAGGTAAGTTGGTTTCATGATTGGAGTATACTTATATGACATTTTCGGTGCTAGTGCTGGGAACAAAAGCAGTCACCCAAGTAAAAAAGGTGCACGAAATAAGCCTGTTATAAAATCGCTTTGTTACCGAATTGCTCCCTCCGACTCAATCTTCTACATGGAAGACATCTTCCACCAGCATATTAAAGTACATTGATATTCGCAGCATAAATTCGGCAGATGGAGTACTGTCCCCACGTTCTATCCTGCCGACAGTTTTGGTGCTGTATCCGATAGCAGCGGCAAGGTCATCCTGGTAAATGCCACGCTGCTCTCGGATTTCTCTGATATTATTGGTAACCGCCATAAAAATCCCTTCTTTCAGTTCTATAGATATTTTCTTATTGTCATTATGCAAAATAATGTGTCCGATAAAAAGGACTTGCAATTTTATCGGCAATGCCCTGTAATAGCAGAAGCATCAGATTTTCCAAGAACTTTTCCAAATATGTCTAAGCGGTCATTTTCTCCAACCTTGATAGGTGTATACTTTTCATTGAGTGAGATAAGGAAAATTCCGTCTTTATCGTTTTGTAATTTCTTAATATAGGCTTCTCCGTTAAGAGCGAATATGCCGATTTCTCCATTAGCAACAGATTCCTGTTGTAATACCCATGCAATCTGACCATCATGGAATTCAGGTTCCATACTGTCACCACTAATGCGGACACCGAAAGTAGTGTCTTCCGGCAGGATAGATTCATCTATGTGTACAGTCTCTTTCGGTCCGTCTACAAGGAAGTTACCAGTTCCGGCTGATACAGCATTTTCAAAAATATCAATGCTTCGGAATGGAATTATCTTAGCAGTCTGTTTTTCATACATTCCGGATGCGTGAAGCAGATTGATATAATCCATAGCTTTTTCCCTGCCTTCATCAGTAAGTGATGAAAAAGGATCGGCAGGATTTACTCCAAAATATGCTTCATACATGTTAGTAATACCAAGGATTCTACATACTTTGTAAAATATGGTAACGCTTGGTTCAGCAAGATTTCTCTCCCAGTTGGATATGGCTTTATAGGAAATAGTGATGCCTTCCTTTGCCAGTTCATCAGCGAGATCCTGCTGGAGCAAGCCTTTCTTTTTTCTATACGTTGAAATGATTTCTCCGATTGAGTACATACATACGCCTCTTTTCTTTCATTTTGTTGATTTCAAATGTCTCTTTTCACTCCATAGTATATAGCAATAGTGCCAATTATTCAAGTTAAAAATCCAATATAATGAGAAAAAGGACACATGTGTCCGTTGACAGTCGATTATTCTTGGGGTTATACTATGCCCTGTAAGAAACATTACTCATATACTTGTACTAAAGGTTATGGTAATGACAGATTAAATGCAGGAGGTGATGAAGATGGGAGACAGGGTAATACTTCATTCAGATATCAACTGTTGTTATGCCTCGATTGAGCATCTGCATCATCCGGAGCTTGCAGGAAAGCCACTGGCGGTAGGCGGTGACCCGGAGGCAAGACATGGGATTGTCTTAACAGCTGACTATATTGCCAAGAAAGTACGGTGTGAAAACAGGAATGGCACTCTGGCAGGCAAAGCAGGTCTGTCCTGACATAACGTTTGTTTCACCAAGAATGGACTTATATCTTCGATTCTCAAGAATGGTACATGAGATATATGCAGAATATACGGATATGTAGGAGCCATATGGAATTGATGAGTGCTGGCTTGATGTGACAGGGAGCAGTTCCCTTAAAGGAGATGGATTGCTCATTGTTAAGAGATATGAAGGAATGGATTTGTCTGATTTGGACAACATAAAAGAATTGCAACAGAATATGAATTAGTGACAATAAGGTCAGTCTTGGAATCATCAGGGTGTGGAAAGACTGACCTTGTTTTTTACGTCTGCCAAGTCTACGTGATAATCCTAAGCAAAAGTCTACGAGAAGTCTACAGAATTTTCAGAATTGTCTTGTAGACATACAATACATATGTATTGAAATAGAAATGATTTAGCATTATAATGAAGAAAATAGATGGAAGTGAGGTGCTAAATATGGCTAGTACAATTCAGGTCAGAGTAGAAGATGAGTTAAAGAGTAAATCAGATGCACTATTTAAGGATTTAGGAACAGATACAACAACAGCAATCAGAATTTTTTTAACCCAGGCAGTTGCGACAAATGGATTTCCTTTTGAAATAAAAAGGCAGACGGAATCAAATCCATATGCACCTATGACGGAGGCAGAAATGCTTGCAAAATTGGAAAAGTCCAGAGAACAGGGGATGTTCAGAGATGCAGATCTTGTGGTTTCTGATATGAGGTTGAAGTATGGATTATAAGATTGTTTTAATGAGGGATGCGGAGGAGGATCTTGATAGATTCATCACATATCTTTTGTTTGAAAAGAAAAGTGAGCAGGCTGCAAGAAATTTATTAAATGATTTCGAAGCAACAAAAACAAGTCTGTCAAATGTTGCTGGAAGTCTGAAGCTTTGTGATAATCCAAAACTAAGAGTGTTAGGATATCGAAGAATTAATTTTTTATCGCATCGATATTTTATGCTTTATCGTATTGAAAACAATATTGTTTATGTGGATAATATTTTTCACGAATTGCAAGATTATGAAAATAAAATGAATTAAACCTAGATTAAAATATCAGCTTCAAAATGCAAAATGTGTTGCCGGACTTCATTTTCGATGGAGTCCGGCTTTTGGGCTTCAGAAATGGCATTAGCGATTCCAAAAAAGATTGGTTTGCGGTTGGTGATTATAAGAAACTTCCGAATGAATTTGGTGGCAGAAGTGAGCAGAACTAAATTTGATCCATATGTGATTAGAAATAATATAAGAGACTTACGTGAAAAAAGAAAAATGACACAGATGAGGGCAAATTCTAAATAGAAAACTTGATTTTATAGGCTTTTTAGAGACTCATATCATTTTTGATATGGGTCTCTTTTTTTAGCTCATTTTATGGATTGGGTGTAAAAATAGCTGCACGCTGCCATCAAGTCGCCATATTTAATTATTGGCGACGTGGAATACTAATTCCGGTTATATTTTATGCCTCGCAGGTCATAACCTTTTGTATTTTTATTTATTAAAAAGAACAGACAACAGAGTCGCAAGGCTATAGAGATGACTATATGGCTTATACCTATTATGACATTGCTATATAATGGTATGGCTAAATTGACACATATTGGAGCAGAAACAGAGGATTTATTTATAGCATTAATTTATTATGGAACAAGCTTATTGTTTATTGTTATAGGAAATTACCTGCCAAAGATTAAGCAGGACAATACGATAGGAATCAGGATTGTATGGACATTACAGGATGAAGAAAACTGGAATGCAACTCATAGCTTTAGTGGAAGGATATGGGGGACATCAGGTATTTTATGTATGCTGTGCACATTACATTTGATAAAATCTGTGATTAAAGAAGCTTGCATAAAAGCTAAGTAAGTTATCAATAAAATTGTGTAATTTATTTCTCATGGAAATTCATCTCCTTTCTGTTTACGATGTCATTATAGAATACGAAAAGAATTATTACTTGCCAAAATAACAGAATATATAGTCAAAAGTTGCTTAATACAGTAATTATAACAGTATCATTTTGTGCATGATTTGTACAATTTATTACATTGCTCTTTGCAAGGGGTTTGTTATATCTTAGATGTAGCAAAGCAGTTATTGTTCTTGGTTTTATATATTAATAATAGGAAAGTGAGGAAAAATATGAACGCTGATATGAAATGGCTTGATAATCCGGAAGTGTTTAAGGTAAATCAATTGGAACCACATAGTGATCATAGCTATTATCTGGATTATTCAGACATGAAAAAAGAAAAAAATCCATTATTACAGTCATTAAATGGTCAATGGGAGTTTGCTTACAGCAAGAATGTGATGGAAAGACCTGTTGATTTTTATAAGGAAACATTTGATGCATCAGGATTCGATAAAATTATGGTTCCGGGACATATTGAACTGGCTGGATATGATAAGATACGTTACATCAACACTATGTATCCGTGGGAAGGAAAAGAGTACCACAGAGGAGCTTATAGTATGGAGGCAACCGGAGCAGAAGAAGGAATGTTTTCAGAAGCACAGTACAATCCGGTAGGCTCTTATATCAAATACTTTGATTTGGATAAGAACATGTGTGGAAAAAGAATACATATCTGCTTCGAGGGTGTAGAAGAAGCTATGTATCTGTGGCTTAATGGTCAGTTTATAGGTTATGCAGAGGACAGCTTCACACCTTCTGAGTTTGATCTGACACCATATATTAAGGAAAAGGGAAATGTTCTGGCAGTGCAGGTGCATAAGATGAGCACGGCGGCATTTTTAGAGGATCAGGACTTTTTCAGATTTTTTGGAATTTTCAGAAATGTTACTTTGAAGGCAATTCCGGATGTTCATCTGGAGGATGTATGGTTCAAACCTGTGTTAAATCAAGATAATGAAAGCGGAAGCGTATCTGTCTGCATGAAGGTATCTGCTCCTGACAGTCAGAATGTAACTGCATGCTTTATTTTAAAGGACAGAGAAGAAAATATATTAGTAGAGAAGTCATTACAGTTAAATAAAGAAAACGACCATTTGGAAGGCACAATTTGCGTTGACTTGGAAAATGTCAAGCTGTGGGATAATCATAATCCATATTTATATCATGCTTATGTTGAGCTCAAAGCAGAGGATGGTTCACTGGCCGAGGTGATCCCTTATGATATCGGTTTCAGAAGAATAGAGATTATAGATAAAGTAATCTATTTGAATGGAAAACGTCTTGTTATCACGGGAGTAAACCGTCATGAGTGGAATGCAAGAACAGGAAGATGCATTGGAATAGAAGACATGAAGACAGATATATCATGTATGTTAAGAAACAATATTAATTCTGTGCGTACCTGCCACTATCCTGATCAGATACCATGGTACTATATGTGCGACAATGCAGGTATTTATGTGATGGCAGAAACAAATCTGGAAAGTCATGGTTCATTCCAAAAGCTAGGGGCAATCGAACCGTCATGCAATGTACCGGGATCTATTCCACAGTGGAGAGATGCAGTGCTTGAGCGTGCAAAAAACAATTTTGAGACTTTTAAAAACCATACATCCATCCTTTTCTGGTCATTAGGAAATGAATCCTATGCAGGAGATGACATTGAGGCAATGAACGTTTATTTTGCTGAAAAGCAGGATGGAAGATTAGTTCACTATGAAAGCTCTTATTATAATAGGGCATATGAGGATACTATTTCTGACTTGGAGACCAGAATGTATGCAAAACCTGAGGATGTAGAGGAATACTTGAATAACAGTCCGAAGAAACCGTATATTTTATGCGAATTCATGCATGATATGGGAAATTCAATGGGTGGACTTGGTTCTTATATGAAGCTGATTGACAAATACGATATGTATCATGGTGGATTTATATGGGATTTTATTGACCAGGCAATTATGGTAAAAGATCCGGTGACAGGAAAAGACGTTTTACGCTATGGTGGAGATTTTGATGATAAACCGGCAGACTATGAATTCTCAGCAAATGGAATAGTATTTGCTGACAGGAAAGAAAAACCGGCAATGCAGGAAGTGAGGTATTACTATGGCTTATACAGATAAATTAAGAGTGGTATATGGCGACTATACACTTGGTGTACATGGTGAAGGCTTTGATTATATTTTCTCTTATGCACAGGGAGGACTGGAATCTATTGTTAAAAATGGATATGAGTGGCTGTACCGTTGCCCAAAGCCTACTTTCTGGAGAGCATTGACAGATAATGACAGGGGAAGCAAGTTCCATATTAAAAGCGGAAGCTGGCTTTCAGCAGATATGTTCATTGACTGTAAGGGAGTACAGGTGATCATGGATGGCAAGGAGCAAAAACCATATGCACCTGATAATAACAGCTATGGCGGTGATGTTTATGCTGATGAAATTATCGTAAAATATACATACGAGACCATAACAACACCGGCTACAACTGTTCTTGTGAGCTATACAGTTGATGTATCAGGAAAGATTCGCGTGGATGTACATTATAATGGGGTACAGGGGCTTCCTGAATTCCCGGTATTTGGAATGAGATTTATTATGCCAACATTGGCTGACAAATATTTATATAAGGGACTCTCCGGGGAAACATATCCTGACAGAAAAGCAGGTGCACAAGAAGGCATCTATGAGATTGATGATCTGAGTCTTACACAATATCTTGTTCCGCAGGAATGTGGTATGAGAATGGATACAGAGTGGCTTGAAATTACAAGACATACGGCTCTTGATAACAGCAGGACAGATAGCTCATCACAGACACTGCGCATTGAAAAGAATGATGAAAAATTTGCATTTTCTTGTCTGCCTTATACAGCATCTGAGATTGAAAACGCTCTTCACCATGAGGAACTGCCACCGGCAAGAAGAACTGTTTTATGCGTATATGGCGCAGTAAGAGGTGTTGGAGGCATCGACAGCTGGGGAACTGATGTGGAAGAGGATTACCGTATCAGTGCGGAGACTGATAAGGATTATTCTTTTACAATCTGTTAGCCATTAATTAAATAGAGGATCTGGCTACAAAATAATTCTTTTGTAGCCAGATTGGGAGAATAAAAATATGGACATTAATAAAAAGGCAAAGTTCAAGTTTTATCAGTTACCCACAGGTGAGGATATATTTGCAAAGCTTGGAAGTAATGAAATTAAAGAATATGGTTTAAATAGCGAAGGACAGGTAGTGGATACAAATCATTACCACAATCTTATGGAGTTTTCAATCTGTCGTTTTGGAAAAGGTAGTGTAGTATTTAATGATGAGGTATGTACTTATGACAGAGGTACAATTATTGTCGTACCACGTAATTATCCGCATACAATAATAAGTGAGCATGGTGAAAAATGCTATTGGGAAAGCGTATGCATTAATCCTGTAACATTTCTGACAGAACAATATGATTTTTGTAAGAGAGATATTGATAAGGCTATACGCAGAATAGAACAAAGACCTCTGCTTTTAAATGATGAAAAAGTTCCTATGCTTACGCAGGAGCTGGAATGTATTATGAATCAGCTTCGCACAAGAGGATATGGATACAAAAACTGTTTAAAAGGTCTGATTTATGCGATGCTTATGGAGATTGTCAAGATTAATTATTCAAATGCGCAAGAAAATGGGCTGCTTATGCATACATATTATGAGGAAACGAATTACAAGCTTAAGCTTGCAATAGAATATATTAATGATAATTATGCCTCTGATATAAGAATGTCTGATATTTCTGATGCTGCATATATCAGCGAGAGTTATTTACGAAGTCTGTTTACTTCACACTATGGTGTATCACCGCTTAAGTATGTTGATTATATCCGTATTACACAGGCATGCAAAATACTTGACACGAAGGATAAAAGCATTGCTGAGGTGGCAAGGGAATGCGGCTTTAATAATATGTCAACATTTAATAAGAATTTTAAGAAATTTACAGGTAAAACTCCTAAGCAATATGAGAAGGAAAATACCAGAAAAATTGACTAGATATAATTTCTCAAAGGAGCTGTCACACACGTGAGTTGGTGAGAGGCTCTTTTTTTGCTCATTTATTGAACAAAATTATTTGAATAATACTATATTTTACGAAAAAAACTGGTGAAATGACGAAATAAATACATAAGTTTGTTGAGATTTTTATCAAAATGCCAGTTTGTTTTGAAATAATAGCGCAAAATAAAGCGCAATAAAAATAAAAAACTATCAAAATCGATTTATATAGTAGCAATAATCATAACTAGATAGCGCAAGCAGTAGGTATAATTTAACACATAGGAAACCGGTTCCGAAAATTTAATATGCATTTTGCACAAAAGGTATAGCGCAATATGAGCGCAATGGAGGGACAAATATGAAAAAGAAATTACTTTCATTATTATTAGTTACATCAATGACAGCAGGAATGCTTGCTGGCTGTGGATCAAGTGGCGGATCAGATGATAAATCTGCAAAAGGTGAGGATGAGAACACCCTGACTGTATGGGCATGGGATCAGACATTCAACATCTATGCGATGAAAGAGGCTGAAAAAGTATATCAGAAGGATCATCCTGATTTCAAGCTTAATATTGTAGAGACTGGATGGGATGACTTGCAGACACAGCTTGGAACAATTGTAGGAGCAGGAGATTATTCAAAGCTGCCTGATATCTGTCTTATGCAGGATTTTGCATATCAGAAGTATGTTACTACATACCCTGATCTCTATCAGGATATCACTGATAGCGGCATTGACTTCTCACAGTTTGCAGAAGGAAAGCTCGCGGCTTCTACAGTAGATGGTAAACATTATGGAGTTCCATTTGACAATGGTGCAGAGATTGCATGTTATAGAACGGATATTCTTGAGCAGGCCGGATATACAATCGATGATCTGACAGACATTGATTGGGATCAGTTTATAAAGATAGGCGAGGATGTATACAGCAAGACAGGATACTCACTTATTTCAGTTCAGGCTGCCAGCTCAGATTTGATTTACCAGATGCTTCAGTCTGCAGGCTTTAGTACATGGAAGGATGATGATACACCTGATATCAAGGGCAACAAAAATATTAAGCAGTGTATTGAAATCTACAAAGAAATGGTAGATAAGCATGTACTTGCAGTAGTTAACAGCTGGGATGAGTATATTGCAACATTCACAAGTGGAAAGACATGCGGTGTAATGAATGGATGCTGGATACTTGCTTCTGTACAGACAGCTACTGATCAGTCAGGTAAATGGGGACTTACAAATATGCCTAAGCTGCCGGGAGTTGATTCAGCAACTAACTACTCTAATCAGGGTGGTTCTACATGGGCTATTACAAAGAATTGCAAGAATACAAAGCTTGCAGCTGATTTCCTTGCAAAAACATTTGCAGGAAGCAAAGAGCTTTACGATACAATCCTTCCTAAGTCAGGTGCCATAGCAACATGGCTTCCGGCTAGTGAAAGTGAAGTGTACAATGAGCCACAGGAATTCTTCGGTGGACAGGCAATATACAAAGAAATTGCAGATTTTGCATCTAAAACACCTTCTGTAAACCTTGGAGTTTATTATACTGAGGCAAACACAGCACTTACAACAGCGCTTGCTAATGTAGTAGGTGGTGGAGATATTGATTCTGAACTTGAAACTGCACAGCAGACAGTCGAATTCAATATGGGCAAATAATTTACGAGACAATCATATAAATGACATGGAAAGCGGTAAAACGCTTTCCATGCTTTTACTCTAACAATGGAAAGCAGGTGCAGATATGAAAAAAAAGAAGGGCCTGAGTATGAGGGGGAAACAGAATGCTACCGGATGGGGATTCCTGGTTCCGGCTATAATACTTATTACATTATTCAGCTTATATCCAATGATAAGTGCCTTGATTACATCGTTCCAGACAGGAACAGGCACAAATATGAAGTTTTGTGGTTTTTCAAACTATATAAGATGTTTACAGGATGACGTGTTTGTACAGTCAATTAAGAACTGCGTTTTTTATCTGATAATTCAGGTACCGGTAATGCTTGTTTTAGCATTGATTTTTGCTTCAATTCTTAATAATCCAAAAGTGAAATTCAGAGGATTTTTCAGAACAGCAATCTTTTTACCTTGTGCAACATCACTGGTTGCATATGCTATTATTTTTAGATCGCTATTTGCAACAGACGGTTTTATCAACAATCTGGCAATGAAACTTGGAATTTTAGATTCGGCATATAATTTCCTTTCACATGATACAAGTGCACGAATAGTTATAATTATAGCGCTTGTTTGGAGATGGACAGGTTACAATATGGTATTTTACCTTGCCGGACTTCAGAATATCGAATACTCAGTATATGAGGCAGCAAAGATAGATGGAGCATCAGCGTTCCAGACATTCTTTAAAATAACTGTTCCATTACTTAAACCAACAATCCTCATGACAGCCATTATGTCTACAAACGGAACATTACAGCTGTTTGACGAGTCTATGAACCTGACAAAGGGTGGACCTGGAAATGCATCCATTACAATGTCACATTATATTTATAATATGTCATTCAAGGGCGTGCCTAACTTTGGATACACCTCAGCAATGTCATTTATTATCTTAATCATGGTAGCAATACTGGCTATTATTCAGATGAAAGTAGGTGAGGATCGTGACTAGTAAATTAAAAATGACAGGCATCTATATCTTACTTATAGTTGCGACAATTATTTCAGTTTTCCCATTACTATGGATGGTTATAGCTGCAACAAATAAAAGCGTGGATGTAATATCGGGCAAGCTTACATTTGGTGTAAATCTTATTGAAAACTATAAAAACCTGACAGCGCAGCAGCCTCTTTGGAGCAGCTTCCTGAATTCATGTAAATACACTATATTGGTTACAGCCTTTGCACTTATAGTAAGTGCACTTGCAGGCTATGCATTTGAAGTTTATAGAAGTAAAGCGAAAGAGAAGATATATGGATTAGTACTTATGACTATGATGATTCCTTTCGTTGCACTGATGGTTCCTCTTTTCCGTATGTATTCAAAAATGAATTTATTGAATACAGCAGTTGGATTTATGCTTCCGTCTCTGGCTACACCATTACTCATTATGATGTTCAGAACTAATGCAAAGGCATTTCCGGTGGACATTATAGAAGCAGCAAGAATTGATGGCCTTAGCGAGGTTGGTATCTTCTTTAGAATGTATATACCATCGATGAAATCAATTTTTGCGGCAGCCGGTGTTGTTACTTTCATGAATGCATGGAACAACTACTTATGGGCAAAGGTAATCATGTCTGATAATACAACACAGACCATGCCTATGTTGATATCTAATCTGATAGCTGGTTATGTTACTGATTATGGAATGCTCATGCTGGCAGTTCTTATTACAACTATTCCAACAGCAATTGTATTCTTTGCATTGCAGAAACACTTTGTAGAGGGAATTACCGGTTCTGTTAAGTAGAAAGAAATGAAGAAGAAAAAGGTTAATATAAGTCATATAGCAAAAGAGCTTGATATATCGCCTTCAACCGTTTCAAGAGCATTATCAGGGAGCGGCAGAATATCACAGAATACACGAGTAAAGATTAATGAGTATCTGGAATCACATAATCTAATCCCAAATACCAGAGAAAGACATTATTCTGATATAGTGACGAAGATGATATCTGTCGTTCTTCCGGGAGAAGGCGATTTTGTAAAAATTCCGTATTTTTCAAATGTATTATACAGTGTGTATGATTATTTCTCTATAAGAGGATATTAGATAAATTTGATAAAGATTTCACCTGACGATATTAGTAATCTGAAGGAGGCTGTGGAAAATCATGTGATGGATGGTGTCATCCTGACACGTACTGTTGAGAATGATGATGAAATACAGTTTCTGAAAGAAAATGGTGTACCTTTTGTAATAATTGGACCTTGTGATGATAAGTATGTTTTAAGAGTAGACACAGACAATGAGGCTGCATGCTATGATATGACCAATGCACTTATTCACAAGGGACTCAATAAGATGGCTGTAATGTGTGCAGAAAGAGACCATAAGGTTAATCAGATAAGGCTTGATGGAATACTCAGAGCACATATGAAGAGCCATATGTATTTGGATAAAAGTCTGATCTTCTATGATACAGAATCTGAAATAGTGGCTGAAATGGCGGTAGAAAAAAGTCTGGCGGCAAATGTGGATTGCATCCTGTGTATGGATGATAATATCTGTCTTGGTGTCATCAGAATACTTAAAAGTATGGGAATGAAGATTCCGGAGGATATCAAGATAGCCTCTCTTCACAACAGTAAGCTGTTGGATGAATTCGTTCCGTCTATCAGTTGTATTTATCAGGATGAGGCAGCCTTAGGCAAAGAAGCAGGCAGACTTTTATACACGTATCTCAACGAAAATAAGATTCTTCCGCATTCTATATTGGGCTATGAATTGCAGATAAAAGATTCTACAGGCTGAGATACGTAATATAAACTTCCAATAAATCCCTATTAGAAGTGGTTTAGGTTTTTGCTTAAGCCGAATAAAGGGGCTGTAAAAAAACTCCCCTAGAAAAAAATCGCCCAGACCGTGAGGTCTGAGCGATTTTTTGGTATAATTAATTATGCTACTAACTAACAACACCAATGGTAATTATACTATGCGTCAGCT
>NZ_CDRTEH010000027.1:0-16714 GCF_977054825.1 Agathobacter sp. | reverse complement strand
GCACCATTTTTTATACCCAAAGATGCAGACGTGATCAAAAATAGAAAAATTCATACAAAGAAACGCCAAAACCGACATTTGCCGGAGTTGGCGTTTCTTAATTAGGGACTTATTTTACAGCCCCTTTTGTCTTGTTATTATGTATTTCTGGCTCTGTATTCAGAAGGAGAACAGCCTTTTTGTTTATGGAATAATCGACTGAAGTATAGTGGATTATTGTATCCGACAATGCCTGCAATCTCGTTTATAGAGTAGGATGTCGTTTCAAGCAGCACCTGTGCGTTTGTCATCCTTAGTGCTGTGAGAAATTGTACTGGTGTATTACCGGTATATTTCCGAAAGCTCCTGATAAACCAGCTTATGCTCATACCAATTGATGAAGCATATTCCTCCACGTTAATAGAGCGGTTGTAGTTTGTATTGAAATATGTAATTGCTGTATCCATCTGGCTGTCAAGGAATTCATTTCTGATTACATGCTCAGTTGTTATTTTACGATTAAATATAATCAAAAGGTGTCGTAGCAAAAGCATGAGCATTTCCTCATAATTGTCCTGACATCTTTGAAGTTCTGTAATAATCCTTTTGAAAACCTGTTCATATTCAAGAGACGTTCCAACATTAAAGACTCTTTTATTGTCTGTAAATCCGTATTTTCTTAAAGTGTTTTTTACGTCGCTTCCGGTAAAGTGAATCCAATATATCTGAGTCTTATCCTTACCATAAAATTCATATTTTTGAAGCTCTTTTGGACGAAATAACACTATATGTCCGGCTGGAATGATTGTCTCATTTTCAGGATTGTCAAAGTGGAAATGAACTAGACCTGATGATATATATATAATCTGGTAATCCAGTCTTCCTCTGGGCCTGTATGTAGGCATCTTAGGATGCTGTGACAGGCGATAGGTTCCGCAGCTTCCTACAATCAGAGGGCGGCTTTTATCTTTAAAATCTTTATGTGAATGATTCAAATATCCCGTGTTAATATACATTATACACCTCCGCTTGTATTGTAGCATTTTATGCATGTTTTGTCTATTTATATTTATGGACAAAAAATTCACAGTGTCATTTATTTTAACGGAGAGAAGATTAAATTTCGTGGTGTAAACAGGCACGATTCTGATCCTGAGACAGGCTTTACAATCAGTGTAGAGCAGCTTAAGAAGGATTTGATGACTTTTATCAGATGTGTGATTTGTATGGATTTATGGTTATTGATGAGGCAGATATAGAGTCTCATGGACCATTTATGATATACAGAAAAGAAGATACAGATTAGGTACAGAGAGATAAATACACCTGTTTTAAAAAAAGTGTATCATTTTGTGCATATTTCAGCCTTTTATGTTTATAGACAAAATTTGCACAAATATATAAAATTGGTATAGCTGTTAAAGATAAAACAAAGTAATTAATTGGAGGTTTCGTATGGAGGAAAAGACGTACTTAAAGTGGTACAACAAAATTGGTTATGGTTCCGGTGATATTGCAGGAAATGTAGTATATGCATTCCTGACGTCCTTTGTTATGGTATATCTTACAGATACTATAGGACTTGCATCAGGAATCGTTGGAACATTAATCGCAGCATCAAAATTATTTGATGGTTTTACAGATGTTTTCTTTGGTTCACTTATTGATAAAACACATACAAAGCTTGGAAAAGCAAGACCTTGGATGATTTATGGCTATATAGGTTGTGCTTTGACACTTGTAGCAGTTTTTGCAATTCCTACAAGCTGGGGCAGGACTGCTCAATATGCATGGTTCTTTATAGCATATACATTATTGAATGGTGTATTTTACACAGCAAATAATATTGCATATTCTGCACTTACTTCGCTGGTAACAAAGAATAGCAAAGAGCGTGTACAGATGGGCTCTTACCGTTTTATTTTTGCCTTTTCAACGAGTCTTATAATTCAGTCTATAACAGTTGCATTTGTTGATATATGCGGTGGAGGTGCTGCTGCATGGAGATTCGTAGCTATTATTTATGCAGTGATAGGTCTTGTAGTAAATACGATTTCAGGATTGTCGGTTAAGGAGCTTCCGGAAGAGGAGCTTAACGCTGGAATAGAGAACGGTGAAGAAAAGAAGTATGGTCTTGTTCAGGCATTTAAGCTACTTGTTAAGAATAAGTACTATATGATGATTTGTGGAACTTATATATTGCAGCAGTTATACAGTGCTATGATTGGCGCAGGTATTTATTACTGTACATGGGTCCTTAAGAATAAAAATCTGTTTGGTGTATTTGCGTGGGCTGTAAATATTCCTCTTATAATAGCACTTGTTTTCACACCAACTCTTGTTGGAAAGTGGAAGGGAATGTATAAGCTTAATAAACGTGGATATATTCTGGCTACAATAGCAAGAGCATTTGTGATTGTAGCAGGATACATGGGAAGCGTTCCACTGATGATGCTGTTTACTGCAGTTGCAGCATTAGGACAGGGACCTTGGCAGGGAGATATGAATGCAGTAATTGCCGAGTGCTCTGAGTATACTTACCTGACTCAGGGAAAACGAGTAGATGGAACTATGTATTCATGTACATCACTTGGAATCAAAATTGGTGGTGGAATTGGAACAGCTATTGTAGGATGGCTGCTTGAAATCAGTGGTTATGTTGGTACAAATGCGACTCAGCCGGCATCTGCAATTACTATGCTTCAGGTAATGTATTTATGGTTACCATTTGTATTTGAGATTCTTATTACAATTCTTCTTTCAAAGATGAATGTAGAAGCTGCAAATGAAAAGCTTAGAAGAGAAAAAGGAATTGAGTAATTATCGTATAATATGGGAGAGATGATCTGAGTGCATTTAACGTTTGAAAATACAAATGAAGAGATTATTGCAGTAAAGCGGAAACCACGGCACCAGCCACCACATCTACATAATGCAATGGAAATTGTATGTGTTACGAAAGGAACATTGGAGCTTGGTGTAGGACAGGAGCTGTATCACATGGAAACAGGTGATATAGGAATAGTATTTCCTGATGTTATACATCATTATCAGGTGTTTTCATCAGAAGTCAATGAGGCGATTTTTATTAATGCTCCACAAATGATTTTTGGTAGATTTGAAAATGTACTGAGGAATAATGCTCCACAATATCCTGTTGTAAAAAGTGATGTTATTCCGGATGAAGTGTACAGAGCAGTGGAATCCATAATAGATACCGGGCAGGATGACATATGGGTTGTTCAAGCTTATTTGCAGATTATACTTGCAAGATGTATTCCGATGATGAAATTAGTGGAAAAGAGCAAAATTGGCAGCGATGATATAATATACCGTACCGTATCCTATATTTCTGCCAATTTTAATAAGAGTATATCGCTTGATGGAATGGCACATGACCTTGGGGTGAGCAAATTTTCATTATCCAGATTGTTTTCAAAGACATTCCACAGCAGTTTTAATCAATATGTGAATGAGGCGCGTCTGGGGTATGCCTGTCAGAGAATTGAAACAACAGATGATACCCTGACAGAAATCTCGATGGACAGTGGTTTTGGAAGTCTTAGAACCTTTAATCGTGTTTTTAAAGAGAAATATAGATTGACACCAAGCGAGTATAGAAATAAATTACAAAAATGATAGAACATCCCATTATTGAGTTTAAGTAATCTCTAATGTAATTTAATGGTGTATGCATTACTTAGTAAGTATGGCATACACCATTTTTATTTATGTCTACCAAGTTTACGTGTTAATCCTAAGCTAAAGTCTACGAGATGTCTACAGATTTTTTGTAGGACATAAAATTTTGGATTGACATATTTTTACATGACAGGTAATATAACATTAAAGATAGGCAACTTGAGTGTCTGCCAAGCGGTAAAGTAAGGTGTTGTGCCAGAGAGCAGTGCCTTATGAGCTTTATAAGGGTTTAACATTTACCACAATCTGGCTAGAGGTTAATCCTCGAAAGAAAATGTTAGAAGGGCTCTGCTTTTGCAGAGCCTTTCTTAATCTAAAGAAGTAGTGGAGAATTCCAAGTTCCGAAGCAGTTTTCATCTGAAGCAGAAGTTACGTGCTATTACTATATTCGAATTTAGTTTATTTGAATCAAAGCAAAAAGTCCGAAAAAGGAGAGATTATTCATGGTTTTATTGGTTGTAGATGCACAGAATGGTATCGTGGATGAACGCTTATATGCGTTCAGAAAGTTTATTAGTAATATCAAAAAGCTGATTGGAGCAGCTCGAGAACAAGGTATAGAAGTTCTTTATGTACAACATGATGATGGACCAGATACCGGATTCTCTATCGGGGATGATGAGTTTGAGGTCTATTCC
This sequence comes from Agathobacter sp., assembly GCF_977054825.1. Classification (NCBI taxonomy): domain Bacteria; kingdom Bacillati; phylum Bacillota; class Clostridia; order Lachnospirales; family Lachnospiraceae; genus Agathobacter; species Agathobacter sp. The sequence goes on along the minus strand of NZ_CDRTEH010000027.1, from coordinate 12,395 downwards.
GAGTTTCAACCGATGCCTGATGAAAAACGATTTATCAAGTCCGTATGCAGTGCGTTCAAAAAAGAGAGTGGTCTGCTTGAGTATCTGACTGCAAAGGAAGAAAAAGACGTGATGATTTGTGGCATTATGACGGATTTCTGTATCAATGCCACGGTAGAGGCTGGTTTTGAGCATGGCTTACACATGATTGTTCCTGCCTATGCAAATTCTACGCAGGACAATGAGTACATGACTAGGGAACAGGCTTACAATTACTATAATGAATTTCTCTGGCCTGAACGATATGCAGACTGCATACCAATGGACAGGGCATTGGAATTACTCAAAAAATGATATAGAGTAAAGTGTCTTTGCTGAATACCTTTGTTACCGAAATACATTACATATACTTCAAGATTATGTTGCAGTAAATCCAATAAATCAGTATCATATATTTATACATACAAACAGCGTAGAAGTTTTAAAATATGAATGCGGAATAAAACAGAGGATAAGAGGATATGAAGAACGATGAACCGGAGATAAAACCGGCATACAAAAATCCTTTAATGGAGCATTACAGATGAAGACAGCAATAGTATATGCATCAGTGCATCACGGAAACACAAAAAAGATAATAGACGAGATAGCAAAGACAAACGATGTCGAGCTGATAGATGCGACACAGACTGTGGAGAAAGACCTGTCGGAATATGATTTAATATGTTTTGCATCAGGAGTATATGGTGGAAAGTTCCATCAATCGGTGCTTAAGTTTGCATCAGTCAATCTCACAGACAACAAAAATATATTTCTAATCTGTACATATGGTGGCAGACCTGTTTTTAAGTCAATTGAGCAGGTGATAGCAGACAAACATGACAACATTGTCGGAAGGTTTTCATGCAAGGGATTTGATACGTTTGGTCCGTTTAAGCTAATTGGTGGTGTATCAAAGGGGCATCCGGATGAGAAAGACCTTGCGGCAGCAGTAGAGTTTTACAACGGATTAAAATTAAAGTATGATTAGAATCTGTATATTAGTAAACTATCTTTTTATAAGCTAAACTCCAAAAAAGCCAGCCGGTTGCAAACGGCTGGCTTTTAGCTATAATAAATTTCAATATGTACAAAACTATAGTTCAAGATTCAGATAAATCTCATCACGTTCATCCTGCTCAATACCCAGATAATGCTGCGTGACTTTATAGGACGAGTGATTGTAGACATCCATCAGCAGAGCAGGTGGAGTGCCGTTCTTCCAGGCGTGATATCCAAATGTCTTTCTTAGAGAGTGACAGCTGATATGTTCATCCTGAACGGTCTCCTCGGCAGCAGTCCTTACAATTCGGTATGCCTGAACTCTGTTTATTGGCTGCCTCCTGCAGGTGGCTTTTGTAAAAATAAACTCATGTTCAGTCGGATGCCGTTCGTTGAAATATGCCCGGAGAGCATCGGTGGCATTGCAGTTCAGAGTGACATAGTTATTCTTGCCGGTCTTTTGCTCGTTGATAAGAAAATGAGAGCGAAATACATGGTGCTCGAAATTGTATACGTTATCCCACTTCAATTTAAGCAGGTCACTGATTCTTAGTGCAGTGTTTAATCCCATAACAATTAAACAGTAATTGCGGCGGTTTGGATGGATATCTTTATAGTACATCCTGAAAGCCGCCAGTTCATCCTTATTTCGGATTGGCTGTGTAGTTCCCATTGAATACTCCTTTGCAGTAGAAAATATTATCAGGCACATGCCGCATGACAGACTCTTCCCTGGAATATCCAAAATCCACAACAAAATAATAGTAATTATAAAAAGCAAAAAATGCAACATTTTATAGTAAAATGTTACATTTTTTGCTTTACACCTATTATATCGGACACCATTTGCAGACCTTAACCCCCAAGAATAAAATTTTTTAAAATAATTTTCTTTACATTTTTTTATCAGTTTTAATTAATTTCACGGGATTTAATTATATCCAGTGAAAGATAAAGCAATTCTTGATGAAATATGACTAAACCGGCATAAATATTTGATGTTATTTAATCAGCCTTTGTTTTGACACATTATTAATCTGCGAAAAAATGCAACATTTTACTATAAAATGTTGCATATTTCGGAAAAGCATGGACAAAGCTATTCCCTAGTGCATGGAGGTAGAAAATGCTCAAATTATCATTAAAGGAAGGGCAATATGTAAATATCGGAGATGATATCCGAATCGTGTTCGCGGGTGGAACAGGAAAGCACTGTCGATTACTGATAGATGCTCCCAAAGAACTGAATATCGCAAGATCCAACAACGAACCGGACCCGGCGAAGCGAAAAGATACATATTATCCTGAACCTGAGTTTTCCAGTGAGGCAAAGAAACAAATCAAGCAAATCATCTGGAATGAGAAAGAGCGTCAGAAAAAGACGCAAAGCAACTAATCAAGTTAATAGGCGGCCGTGGCAGATGCCACAACCCGGAAAGCCGTTTGTTATAGAAAAACCGCAACTGCTTAAATAAAAAATAAATACAAAGCAGCTGCAAAACCCTCGGGAAAAGGATTTCCAGAGGTCAAACATAATAACCCATGAACGTGGGACAAGGAGGATTATATTATGGTAGTACAACACAACATGCAGGCAGCAAATGCCAACAGAATGCTCAACGTAACAACAAGCGCACAGTCAAAGAGCACAGAGAAGCTTTCTTCTGGTTATAGAATCAACCGTGCAGCAGATGATGCAGCTGGACTTACAATTTCTGAGAAGATGAGAAAGCAGATTCGTGGTCTTGACCAGGCATCTACAAACGCACAGGATGGTGTTTCATCAGTACAGACAGCAGAAGGTGCCCTCACAGAGGTACACTCAATGCTTCAGCGTATGAACGAGCTGGCAACACAGGCAGCCAATGGTACAAACTCAAAGGATTCAGACCGTCAGGCTATTCAGGATGAAATTGAACAGCTGACAACTGAAATTGACCGTGTATCTGAGACAACCAAGTTTAACGAGACATACTTGTTAAAGGGTGATGCAGGAACAAAGGCAATTAACTTGAAAGCTCATGATGCTGGTCTTAAAGGAACACTGACTGACAATGGGGATGGAACAGCTACATTTACCATGAATGAATTAAAAGCAGGCGACAGTGTTAGTATTGGTGGAAAAACTTACAAGATTGGCGCATCAACCAAAGAATTGAATGATATGTTAAAAAAAGCTGATATTGATGGAAATCATACAGATGTTACTATTAATGGTGACACATATAAGTGGAAGGCTGCTGTGGCTGCAAATAATACAGCACAACCACCAGTGGATGGTTCAGCTGAAGGTTGGTATAAAGATGGCAAATTGCCTGCAAATACGGGTGCAGGAAAGATTCATGATGCAGACTATTCAAGTGCTGCTAATATTGCCCAAAAAGTTAAAGCTGGTACTGTTGAAGTTGGTACAAATAAATTAACAATCATCACGGATAAGAATGATGACGGAGTAGATGACAATGATGTTAGCGTAATTAGCAAAGAGAAGGCTTATACTCTTGCAGCAGGAGAATTATTAAAGGCTAACCAGATTGGCGATACAAATAATCAGGCTAAGGTTGGTATTGATGATACATATGCTGCAATGACACTTAATAATGCCACAAACAGCATTAAAATTCATGCTGGACAAGCTCAAGTTGCCAACAGCTTAGCATTTAGCCTTCACGTAGGTGCAGATGCCGACATGACAAACAAGATTCAGGTTAACATTGAAGCTATGGATTCTGCAAGTCTTGGTATCAAAGGACTTAACATCAAGGATGATTCCGGAAACGCTGCAACATACGCAGTAGACGCTATTTCAGATGCTATCTCAAAGGTATCTTCACAGCGTTCATCACTCGGTGCAGTTCAGAATCGTCTTGAGCACACAATCAACAACCTCGACAACGTAGTTGAGAATACTACAACAGCTGAGTCTCGTATCCGTGATACAGATATGGCTGAAGAGATGGTTAACTACAGCAAGAATAACATTCTTGCACAGGCTGGACAGTCTATGCTTGCACAGGCTAATCAGTCAAATCAGGGTGTACTTTCACTCTTACAGTAATCATCAGGTAGTTTAGATTAATCAATTTTACTGATTAATTTTCGTAAAGTAAAATTACAGATTTTCAAATTAAACTATTCGAAATAACAAGGAAAATAAAATAAAAGATAACAGGCGGCTGTGGCATAAGCCACAGCCGGGAAGCCGCTTGTTATAGAAAAACGCAACTGCTTAAATAAAAAACACAAAGCAGCTGCAAAACCCTCGGGAAAAGGATTTCCAGAGGTCAAACATAATAACCCACAGTGTGGGACAAGGAGGATTATATTATGGTAGTACAACACAACATGCAGGCAGCAAATGCCAACAGAATGCTCAACGTAACAACAAGCGCACAGTCAAAGAGCACAGAGAAGCTTTCATCAGGTTACAGAATTAATCGTGCAGCAGATGATGCAGCCGGACTCACAATTTCTGAGAAGATGAGAAAGCAGATTCGTGGTCTTGATCAGGCATCTACAAATGCTCAGGATGGTGTTTCATCAGTGCAGACAGCAGAGGGTGCTCTTACAGAGGTTCACTCAATGCTTCAGCGTATGAACGAGCTTGCAACACAGGCAGCCAATGGTACAAACTCAAAGGATTCAGACCGTCAGGCTATCCAGGATGAGATTGACCAGCTTACAACAGAGATTGACCGTGTATCAGAGACAACAAAGTTCAATGAGACATATCTGTTAAAAGGTGAGGCCGGTACAAAGACAATCAATATGAAGGCTCATGACGCAGGTCTTAAGGGAACACTTACAGATAACGGCGATGGAACTGCTACATTTGTTATGGATTCACTTAAAGATGGAGATAGCGTAAGTATTGGTGGTAAGACATATACTATTGGAAGTAAAAAGGCTGATGTAGATACAGTAGTTGCAAATAAAGTAAAGGGAGCAGGTGATACGTTTACCGTAAATGGACAAGAAATCACAATTACTGCAGCTTATACTGATGCTGGAAATGCAGATCCTGACAAAGTAGCTGCTGGAAAAGCCGCTGATCAAAAAGCAGGAAAGTATACAGTGACTGATGCAAAAGCACTTGTAAAAGAGGGAGCAACAGTAAAGGTCGGAACAGATGAGTACAAAGTTATGACCGATAAAAATAATAATGGCATAGATGATACTGATACATCTGTAATTTCTAAGGATGTTGCATATAGTCTTGCATCAAAAGAACTTTTAGCTGCCAACCAGATTGGTGACACAAAGGGAGATGCCAAGATAGAAAATGCAGGTACAAAGGTAGATGGTTCTTTCAAGATTACAACAGGAAAGGCAGATGTTGCTAACAGCCTTTCATTCAGCCTTCACGTAGGTGCAGATGCTGACATGACAAACAAGATTCAGGTCAACATCGATGCTATGGATTCTGCAAGCCTTGGTATCAAAGGACTTAATGTAAAGGATGATTCCGGAAACGCTGCAACATACGCAGTAGACGCTATTTCAGATGCTATCTCAAAGGTATCTTCACAGCGTTCATCACTTGGTGCTGTTCAGAACCGTCTTGAGCACACAATCAACAACCTCGACAACGTAGTTGAGAATACTACATCAGCTGAGTCTCGTATCCGTGATACAGATATGGCTGAAGAGATGGTTAACTACAGCAAGAATAACATTCTTGCACAGGCTGGACAGTCTATGCTTGCACAGGCTAATCAGTCAAACCAGGGTGTACTTTCACTCTTACAGTAATCATCTACAATTTAATGTTGTACAAAGCAGGAAGAGCTCGAAAGGGCTCTTTTTGCTTATTTTCCCATCTGTACTGATTTTGTAGATTTATCAAGTGCAAATATTTCTTCAATTGGTACTCCGAAATAGTCGGACATCTCAAACATGAATTCTGCGGACGGACGGCATTAGCCCAGCTCAACGCGTCGGCATTCAATCACTTCTTTCATTATAATTCATTAAAACCGGTAATCTGGTACATCATTAGAATTAATTTTGCCGACAACCTTTCCGAATACATCCAGACGGTCAGACTCTAATATTGGAACATTTTACAACTATGACACAAGTATGCAACATAATAAACGAATGCTTCTGATAGAGTAATGATACACAATATCAGTCACAAAGAAGCAGGAGGATAGAAAGTGGACAGGACACAATACAAATGTTGCAGACAGGGGGCAAATTTACGTCGAAGGAGACGCAGGCACAGAAAAATACGAAGTTCAGTTATATTTTCATGTAGTATCATAGCTGTGGCTGTATTTGTGATTGTTGGAAGCCGTATGATAACATCCGGCGATGGCGGGACAAATAAATATGATGTTGAAGCCGGAAATAATACATATGATAATGCAGTTATAGAAAATAGCAAAATCTATGAAAATAATAAGATACAAAATGAACAGTCAATGCTTGATGATATAATGAACAGTACCCAATATCCAAAACAGCTACAGGAGCTTGCTTTGAAAAATGAAGAGGCACTTGAGTTTGTGTATGATTATCCGACGGAACATGTGAAGGAACACATAGTTGATTTGACAGAAGAAGCGTCTATGGATAGTGTTCCGTTATTTGTGCAGTGGGATAAACGCTGGGGCTACGAAAAGTATAGCGGCAATTTTTTCGCAGCAAGCGGATGCGGTCCCACTACACTTTCGATGGTAGTGGTTTACCTGACACACAACAGAGATGCATCACCGCTTGCAGTAGCAAAGTATTCAAAGGAAGCCGGTTACAGTGTAGATGGATCGGGAAGTTCATGGACACTTATAAGTGAAGGCTGCAGGCACTATGGCGTAAAAGCAAAGACAGTGTCGTTGGATGAGAGCAGAATGAAGGCAGAGCTTGATGCAGGACATCCTATTGTGGTAAATGTAGGACCGGGGGATTTTACCGATACAGGACATTTTATGGTTATAACAGGCTATGATGATGAAGGCTTTTCAATAAATGATCCAAACAGCATTGAAAAAAGTGGCAAAAGGTGGTTATTCAAAAATATATCATCTCAGATTAGAGCTGTCTGGAGTATGTATGTGTGAAAATATATTTGTATAAGTGCCGGTAAAACATCCTATTATTGAGATAAATAATAGGGTGTTTTTTACAACTATGACACATCTTTATGCTATAATAATTCTATCATAATCATAGAAGAGGAGCAGCTTATGACCAGTATTCTCATAGTGGAAGATGACAACGACATAAATAATTTAATATGTGACACCTTAAAGGCTGAGGGATATCAATGCGAAAGAGCGTTTGATGGCAAGGAAGGGGCGGACAAAATTGAGCAGAACAGGTACGATCTTCTGCTGCTGGATATTATGCTTCCTGAGATAAATGGTTATGAATTGCTTGACTATGTCAGGAGAATTGGGGATACTCCGGTCATAATAATATCTGCCATGGGACAGGTGGATGAAAGAATACGCGGGCTTCGTATGGGCGCGGATGATTACATATGCAAACCATTTCAGATAGGGGAGCTGCTTGCGAGAGTGGAAACTGTATTAAGGCGAACTCAGCGCACGGCAGAGCGTCTGGAAATAGAGGATGTAGCTATAGATCCAAAATCACGTATGGTGACAAAGGCAGGTGAGCAGGTAGAGCTCACAGTAAAGGAATTTGACCTGCTGTATGAGCTTATGAAGAATAAGAATGTTGCACTTAGCAGGCGCAGGCTTTATGAGCTTGTATGGCAGGAGGAGTATACAGGGGAGACGAGGACACTTGACTCACATGTACAAAGACTGAGGAAAAAGCTTGACTGGAATGATAAGATTGTCACGGTTTTCAGGATTGGCTATCGTCTGGAGGTTCGCGGATGAAATTTTTCTATAAAATGTTTCTTGGAATGACAGTGGTACTGGCTGTTGCCCTTGGAATGATAGAATATGTGACACTATCATATTCACTGGAGCATGCAGCGAAAAGGGAGCAGGATAGCGCACTTTCACAGCATCAGATGATAAAATACTCGATTGAAACGGTAATCCTTAATATGAAGAGTGAGGATGTGGATAAAGAGCTTACAGATATGATGTCGCAGTCGGCAAAATCCATTGTTGGAGATGAAGGGGGAATGTATCTTGCCGATGATGATGGAAAAAAGGTATATGCCAATTCATGTAATTATGAGCAAAAGGATACAAAGGTAAAGGATGGTACGCTTACATACAGTATAGTGTCAAAAGAGAATACTAAAGATACCGGTGAAAAGCAAAGCGGCAGATATATCCATGTCAAAAGCAGCTTTAAGCTGAATGATAACAAGTATATTCTGATAACGGAAAGTGACATTACACCGGTTTTTAATGAGTCAAAGGAGCTTAGGTATAGATGCAGCATGTACTACATTGTTATACTTGCTGTTGGTATGATGGTCATACTGATACTTTCTTTTATGATTACAAAGCCTCTTGCCGGATTAACAGCCACAACCAAAAAATTTGCAGATGGTGATTACACAGCAAGAAGTGATGTAAAGACAAAGGATGAAATAGGTGAGCTTGCAAAGGCTTTCAACGAGCTTGCAAAAAACCTTGAAAGCAAGGTTTATGAGCTTAGGATGGCGGCAAAGAAGCAGGAGGATTTTACTGCAAACTTTGCGCATGAGCTCAAAACCCCAATGACATCAATTATCGGATATGCCGATACCCTGTATCAGAAAAAATTGTCTGAGGATGAGGTGCACAGTGCTGCCGGAGTCATACTGAATGAGGGCATGAGACTTGAAGCATTATCGTTTAAGCTGCTGGAGCTTATCACTCTTGATAAAAATGATTTCAGGCTTGAAGAGACAAGGGTATCTGAGATTATAGCAGACTGTGTGGAAACCGCGCGTGAAGCAGCAAGAAAGCATAATACAGAGCTTGTGTACAGTGCGGATGAGGCATGGGTGTGGCTGGAATATGATCTGTTTAAGACCATGCTTCTTAACCTGATAGACAATGCAGTGAAATCAGGGGGCAGCAGGGTGGATGTATCAGGCAGTCTTATTTCGCACAGCGTTTATCGTATTGCAGTTTCGGACAATGGAAGAGGGATACCGCCTGAGGATATAGAGAGAATCACTGAGGCTTTTTATATGGTTGACAAGTCCAGATCAAGAAGTGAGCATGGAGCAGGGCTTGGGCTTGCACTTGTATCAAGGATTGCTCAGCTGCATCATATAAAAATCCATTATGAGAGTGAGTCAGGTAAAGGAACAAGGGTGTATTTTGATATGAAAGCGGAGGCATTGGATGAGAAGTAAGCATTTATCAATGCGCAAATTTATTGATAGGAAACCGGATAAAATAAAGGGTATAGTGTGTATATGCATTATTCTGGCAGTTGTATGTGCCGGAAATATGATACCGAATTATCTGATTTCACTTAAAGCAGCAAAAATAGCCAAAACGAGTACTACAATAAGCAACGCAGATATAAGTCCATACAGCAGCTCTATTTCAGCTGAAGAGAGGCTTACAAAGATGATGTCTCTGATGCAGGATAATGTAAATGAGCTGTGGAATGGGAAATATAGTGAGAAAAGGGAACCGTTGGATACTGAAATTCCGGTGGGACAGGCTTATAAGGTTATTCAGACTTTTCTGAAGGGTGCCTGTGAGCTGCAGAAGCAGTCAGCTATTACGCAGATGCTCGGTGAAGACGATATAGACATGCTGCAAAGTCTTGAAAGTAACTACTCAAAGGATACAGACAGTGAAAAAGAACAGACATATGAAGCTCCTGCTGAGCAATTCGTTGAAGCAGGCGTTTCGGATGCCGGCTTTGACAACACGATATCAGATTTTTTCGTTACATCGGATATAAGCAAGGAATTGTCAGCGTGGGTATTTATAATATCATTTGAAGATACGAGAATGCTTACTGCTGTTGATGCGGTGCTTGGAGTACCGTTTTATATTACGTATTATTGTGCTGATGTGGATAGTCCTAAGGCGCAGGCTGCAGTGATGAGAGATTTATATGTAAAGACGTATGGCAGTGATTATTCTATGGGTGATCCAAAAGAGTCTGAATCAAAAATAGATTCTTCCTTTGAGACAAATATAATAGAGAATTTTTATTATGGGAATAATTATGTCGAGGAGGATGATGAATATACTGGCTTTGAACCTTATGTATACTCTTGTTCATCAGACACGCTGCAGATGGAATATCAGGTTATTACAAGATTTCAAAGATTTGAAAAAAAGGGAAAGCAGGTGTCATCATATAAGTCGCGCGTGAATATATGTCTGTATTAACAGGACTAAAAAGCTCTCTGTGCAATGCACAGGAGCTTTTTATAGTTATATTTAGACCTCTATTTATTTGTGCTGTCTGCATCAATTACAGACTGAATCTGCTTCATAAGGGCATCATAGTTGTCCTTGTTATCAATTCCGCCGAGCATTGGTTCGCCTACAATATTGCCATTTCTGTCAACAAGTATAGTTGTTGGAAATGCCATGATTTCTGAGGCATATTTACCGGCAGCACTAGAGGAGTCAATTGACAGATTACGATATTTGACACCCTGGCTTTCAAGAACAGAGGCAGCCTCTTTGATAGCTGTTTTATTGCCATCGAAGGTCTCGGTGTTGATGCCAACAACTTCTCCGCCCATTGATTTGATAGCATCATTTAATTCGTTAAGCTTGGATAACTCAGCGACGCATGGTTTGCAGCCGGTAAACCAGAAATTGACGACTGTTACTGCATTACCGGAAAACAGGCTGTCATCAACCTTATTGCCATCAAAATCCTCACCGGAAAAATCACTGAATACAGATGAGGCTTTAGAGCTGTCCTTCTTGTTATCGTCTGATGATTTACTTTTGTTTTCAAGCTCTGCTATCTGTTCCTCGATTTTTCGTATGGTTTCAATATCCTCATTAAGTGTTTTAAGCTCATCGGCTGTGAATGAATCCTTGTTTGATTCTACGGTGCCGGCAAGATAATCAGCATAATTTCCGTTTGGATCGGCGTCGCTTTTATTCATCATGCCAAATGCCTTGTTCCACACATCAGCGTGATCTGCAAAAAGCTGATTTTCCTGCTGATATAAATCATCAAGTTTGGAATCTGATTTGCCGGATGCTTCTGTGCCGGCTTCGGTCTGAGTGTTCTTAGAATCTGTGTTGGAAGCTTGCTTTCCACCGCAGGCTGTAAGTGATAATGCTATGCAGAGTGTAAAAATAGAAATAAATGATAATTTGTTTTTCATGAGTAATTTCTCCTTTAAAATAATAGTAAAATGTTTAATAGCTATCTGTTGTCATTTTTTTGACATGATTTTCCCATAAACCGGTAGCAGATGGCGTCCTTCGGACAGGCCTTTATGCAGGCACCGCAGCGTATGCACTCGGGGTGATCCGGTGTCTTACACACATCCACATCCATCTTACATGCCTTTGAGCATTTACCGCATCCGACACATTTGCTGCTATCAACGGTGATTTTGAGAAGGCTGACCTTATTAAATAATGAGTAGATTGCTCCAAGCGGACAAATCCATTTACAGAATGGCCTGTAAAATAAAATACTTAGTACAATTACTGCAATTAAAATAATACACTTGAAGGAAAAAAGCTTTCCCAGTGCCGAACGGATAGCGGCATTTCCAATAGATAGCGGTATAGCACCCTCCAAAACACCTTGAGGACAGATGTATTTGCAGAAGAATGGGTCTCCCATTCCTATAGAGTTCGTTACAAGCATCGGAAGAAGTATAACGAAAACAATAAGAATGACATATTTTAGGTACCTAAGAGGCTTTAGCTTGGCTGTGGAAAATTTCTTTCCGGGGATTTTATGAAGTAAATCCTGAAACCATCCAAATGGGCACAAAAAACCACATATAAATCTGCCGAGAGTCACACCGAGTAAAATAAAAAATCCGGTTATGTAGTATGAAAACTTAAATTTGGATGACCCGACGACTGCCTGAAATGCCCCTATTGGACAGGCTCCTGTCGCGGCAGGGCAGGAGTAGCAGTTTAATCCGGGTACGCATACTGTTTTTGCATTGCCCTGATATATTTTACCCTTAAATAAATTTGGAATATGAATATTAGTCAGCAGTGTTGCTGCCGCCTGTATCCATCCACGTATTTTTGCCAGTTTTCTTGATAGTAATTTCTTTTCCTTATCCAATTCCGACACACTCCAGACATAGTTTTATTGCTTTACCAAGCACTGTAGCCGCCTCACCTCTGACTGCACCATAGCTTATCATGGATACACCAAGGATAAGCAGAATGATTTGACATGTTTTTTGGTATTTCAACATAATGTTGCTCCTTTTTGTTGTATTGTTGACCAGCTGACTTTGGTATTATACAATATAGGTTGTAAAATTA
>NZ_CDRTEH010000026.1:0-28079 GCF_977054825.1 Agathobacter sp. | reverse complement strand
TTACGATCATTGTTGCAAAAAATCGATGTTCCCGGCGGGAATTGAACCCACAACTAGCGCTTAGGAGGCGCTTGTTATATCCATTTAACTACGAGAACAAATGCCGTATTTTCAAGCTTTTCAGCCTGTTTCGGTTACGGTGACCTTCTTTATGAACTCAATCACTTTTGTGATGAATCATCTGTTTTCTTATTTCGACATTTCTATATGCCACAGTTCAAATCGAACTCTTAGTTACCGCCTTTTACTCACTCACGGCTTTAACCATGGTTATGTCTTAGGAGGCGCTTGTTATATCCATTTAACTATGAAAACAAATGCCGTATTTTCGGGCTTTTCAGCCTCTTTTCCGGTTACGGTGACCTTCTCTATAATTCTTATCAATCTCTTGATGAATTACCTTTTTTCTTACCTCTTAGATTCTTCTCGGCTCCTGCTTTTTTTACCTCTGAACAAAAACCTTTTTTCTGTTTTGGGTTCTGTTATATCCAAAACTTAGGAGGCGCTTGTTATATCCATTTAACTACGAGAACATTTGTATATTACAAACAAATACTCCCCTGCATCCAGATGTTTCCTTTGAAACGTCTGCCAACCATCGGCTCACCGATGAGGTCATTTTTGTTTATACACACGCTAAATATTATATCATTACATGACACTTTTATGCAATATATTTTTTCATTTGTAATGATATTTTTTTCTTCTGTGAACTCAATAATATCTCCAAGCACGCTGTACTGGTCACTTTCGATGCCATATGGCATGAAATATGTCGTTACGATTGAAAGAATATCCTCATTTTGGATTCTTCTTGTAATGGATGAGTATAAATCTATATCTTCCATTGTGAGGCTTTCCATAGCACTCTCATCACCATCTCTGGCCTCTGCAATCAGCTGCTTTCTATCCTTTTTGTCTGAGTCAACTGTGTTTAATGTTTTAGCTTTTTTCTGTTTCATTGGCAACAAAATACAGCCATCAACTGACAGTCCTGAGAGCACTGCTCCCTTTGCCCTTACCTCTCTGTTTATGTATGACTTCTCTGACAGATAATCACACACATTCTGCAGATAAAATATAAGTGTTACGCCGAGATTAGGATCATCACATACACCTGCGTATGATTCCTTCTCTGAGTGTTTTTCGATATCTATTATCTCATTTGTAGTCTTTTCACTTCCCATGAAATACGGATAGTAGTAATCTATGTCAAAGCTATCATCGTCATTGTATATTCCTCTGACCGTAATTCCCATATTGGAAGCCACATCACATGACAGCTCGGCAAATTCATTGCCCTCGGAATCCTTTGTTACCTTTAGTTTTTCCGGCTTATCTATTATGTTTTTAATTACCTCGTTTAACTGTTTCTTTGTTATATCTGAAAATCCTATTGCTCTGAGGAATTGGTGCATTACTTATTTCTCTTTTCTTTAAATTACCTGAAGAATTGAAATGTTTTTGTCGAGCATGAGATTTAATCTGTTGTGCATCATCACTTTGCCGTTATTTTCATTCCCGAAAATCATGATAATTGGATTTTCCGGATCGACTGTCTGGGAAACTACCACGCCCTCTTCTTCGGCATTTGTCTTTACAGTCGTGCCTACAGGATATTTTGCTACTGATGAAAGCAGACACCTAATGATTTTATTGTCAAATTCTCCACCTTCATTTTCCTTTATCTTATTTATGGCATCCTGCACACAGATACGCTTACACTCCATGCCGCTTATCAACGAATCAAACGCATCACATGCCTGTATTATTCTACATTCCAGTTCCTTATTCTTTTGCTTCATTGGGAAACCCGTGCCTGCCAAATTTTCATGATGTGATAAAACCATCTTCATTGATATTGGCGCTATCCAGCTTTCCTCATCCAATGCCGAATATCCCAAAATGGTATGCTTTTTGTACTCAAAAAGCTCCGCAGGATCTGCATTGGAAAAATCCCTGTTTTTATATCGTGTGACAATAAAACGCAGCCCAATGTCATGTAGTAAACAGCCCACAGCTATGTTATACTTTCGTTTTTCGTCCAGCTTCAGCTTTCTGGCAACGAGCACTGATAAAAGTGTTACCATGACTGTGTGCTCATATAAGTCCGAATTGCGCTCTTTTATATCAACAATCACGTCATACGGCATATCATTTATATCATGGACAATATCATTAGCTATTATCTCAAACTCCTTTAAGGATTTGCCATCATGATATATATGACTTTCCATCAGTCTGCGCACTTTTTCCACATATTTGTTGAAAATAGCCGGGTCTACGATAGAATTCGGACTTTCGTAATTCTCATACGGATCCTCTACCATCACTGATTCTATCCCAAGTGACTCTATAAGTGGCACATAATCAGGCTTAAGCTTTGTGCCATTTGGTATTAAAATATCATTTTTCTCTGTTAGTATTGGTTCCGCAAGTACTTCACCGCCAACTAAGCTGCTGACTGCTTTTATCCTCATAAACTAAAACACCCCATTGTTATTTTTCTGCAGGCGTATTTGCCTCCTTGGCCATATTCAACGCTTCCTGCTCTTCATCTGCTAAAACAATAATGGAATTTCCGCCAACAATCTCCTTGATGTATGTATAACAGCCCTCACGACTGTGAACGGCATTGAGCACAAAACCATCATCCTTTCCATTTAGCATGGCAAGTGAAAAGCTTAGCTTTCCGCCCATCTCATTAAATGCATCATACTTCACAAGTCCTACCTTCTGATATGAACACTTCATGTTAGCAAATAATTCTTCTATATTCTTTTTGTTTAATGAGTTTGCTGCAACAAGTTCATCTACCTCGTCAAGTCTCTTGATAATTGTGTCCTCCAATGACTTTGCATTTTTTCCACTCATAAACACCTTGTATCTTTTTTTGAGCTTACCAACCTGCACCATATTTATGATTATGAGGATGAGCAGAATAATTACCACTCCCATCAATCCTAATATAATGTAGTCAGAATCGAATCCTAAATATTCAGAAATCATTTTTTACTCCTATCTATATTGTCGTACATTTTGCATAAAATTTAAATAGTCTCTTTGTCTCATTTTCTGTATAAATTTATTATTTCTTTCATTAAATACACAAAATCTGAATACTATCTTATTTTTTTACTGTGTTTGAACCGAATTAAGCATGTTTACTATTCTATCCAGCTCATCATGAGAATAATATTCTATTTCTATCTTTCCGGAATTTTCATTCTTTCTGTTAATTAGAACCTTTGTTCCCATATTCTTTTTAAGCTTTTCCTCAAGATCCTTGTAGATTGCTTCCATCTGAGGATCAACCGGCTTTTCTGCCTTGGTCTTTTTTTTGTTCTTCTGCAATGACTTAACAAGCTTCTCTGTATCCCTTACGCTGAGCTTTTGGTCAAAAATCTGCTGTGCTAGCACATACTGCTGATCCTGGTCCTCTATTCCGAGCAATGCTCTCGCATGGCCTGTAGTGAGCATTTCATCTATAACCATCTGCTGTACCTTTTCATTGAGCTTGAGTAAACGCATTGAATTGGTAACTGCTGTTCTGCTCTTTGATACTCTCTCTGCCACCTCATCCTGCTTCAGTTTAAATTCCTCAAGCAGACGTTTGTATGCCAAGGCCTCCTCAATTGGATTCAAATCCTCTCTCTGAATATTTTCTATGAGAGAGATTTCCATAATCTGCTGATCGGTTAATTTTTTAATTATAACAGGAACTTCCTTTAAACCAGCCAGCTTTGCTGCTCTCCATCTTCGCTCACCTGCGACGATTTCATAGTAATCATCTCTTTCCTGACAAAGCAGAGGCTGTAAAATGCCAAACTGCTTTATTGACTCTGATAATTCAATAAGTGCATCCTCATCAAATTTTTTTCTCGGCTGTTCTCTGTTAGGTTCTACTTTATTAATATCCATCATTACAGCATCCGCTGCATGATTACTCTTTGGTTTTACCGGTTTTGACACTTTGTCTGTAATTAATGAATCAAGTCCCTTGCCCAATCCTTTTTTTGCCGCCATACTATATTAAATATCCTTTCTCGCTATTATTTCCTTTGCCAGATTTCTGTAGCTTTCTGCTCCGGCCGATTTACTGTCATACATATTTATTGGAATACCATATGACGGAGCCTCCGCCAGTCTGATATTTCTTGGAATCATTGTATTGTAAATCTTTGTATCCAGATTTTCTTTTACTGTCTCTACAACCTGGTTTGACAGATTTGTCCTGACATCATACATGGTGAAAACCACTCCCTCAATCTGAAGCTCCGGATTAAGTCTCTCCTGTACCAGATTGATTGTATGAATCAGCTGACTAAGCCCCTCCAATGCATAATATTCACACTGAATAGGAACCAACACTGTATCTGCCGTTGTCATTGCATTGACTGTCAGCATGTTGAGTGACGGAGGACAATCAATAATAATAAAATCATAATCCTCTTTTATGTAATCAACTGCACTCTTTAATATGTATTCCTTATCATTGATGCCCAAAAGCTCAATCTCAGCTCCGGCCAGATTTACATTAGATGGAATGACATATAAATTGTCTACTACGGTCTTTTCAATACTCTCTGCAATTGAACACTCATCAAGCATGAGATTATATACCGTGTTCTCCACTTCGTCCTTATTTACACCAAGGCCGCTTGTCATATTTCCCTGCGGATCCAAATCAATTGCCAGCACCTTTTTCTTTTTCTCAGCCAGACACGCTGCCAGATTGATAGAAGTAGTGGTCTTTCCAACCCCACCCTTCTGATTTGCAACTGCTATAATTCTTCCCATTATAAATCCTTTCGCAATTTACTTGATATTGTAAATTGAAATCTTACACACTTAAATTATTATATCACTCTTAACTGTATAATGCTATAAAATTCCACTATGTAAGCACATTATTTTTTAATAATTGAAATAATTATTCATTCAATTCAATTTTTATTTTGCTAAATGCAACTATACATTCTTGCCCATTTCATATACTTTATTTAAAATATCATGCATATTTTTCACATCCTCTGTTTTTCTTGTGTCATACGCAAATATAATACCGCCCTCTTCACTACCATTTTCTCCGAAGCATGAAATATACTGTCTGAAACACTTAATCATGGTTTGTACATTTATTTCTTTTCTTGTAGCTGCAGCACTTAATAAATAGAAAATCTTCTTATCCATACTATCTTCAATTGCAAAAGTTCTGTCAATCATTCTTTTCATCAAAGAAGGCCATGTGTAAAAATAAACCGGACATGCTAAAACAATTACATCTGCTTTATACATTTCATCATATATTTCATTCATATCATCGTCTTGAACACATTTTCCTCCATTTTGCTGGCAAATAGCACAACCACTACAATCTATTATTGTTTTATCCTTCAATACAATTTCTGTTACAGTATTACCGTTTTCAATTGCGCCTTTGGCAAATATATCAGCCATTGTTGCAGTATTACCTTCTGCTCTTGGACTTCCTTTAATTATTAAAACATTTTTATTCATATAAATTATGTCTCCTTCTATATCCTTTATTTAAATTTTTAATCAGTCTAATTATTAAAACGTAGCTTTCTCGTATTCACTCATTATATCATTTAAATGTTTCACGTGAAACATTCTTATTTTATCATTTAATACTTATACTTATCAATTAATATTTATTAAATTTTATACAATTAAATTACATAATAATTGATTATACACTATCATATAATCTCGAATTACATAATAATTGAGATTATATCCCACCATATAATTTAAACGCAAAATATTAACCTATACAATATAAAATCGCACATAATTATTTTTAAAATAATATACTATATGACATTTATTGTACATCCACAACGCAATTAATCCGACATACATATACATTTCAAACGAATCTACGCAGTAACTTAGAGTATGTTTGAAATCACTTCAACACATAGCAGCGCTCGTACACGTATGTACGAGCGAGTCCATACTGAGCCACGATGGCGAATATGGACGGTTGCGTCCTATTGTCTCAGCCTATATGTGATTTCTTACATACTCTTGGTTACGGAGTAAAATGAGTGCAGAATGTATATGTATGGCGGATTCCGTACTTCTGTCTCAACCTATATGTGATTTCTTACATACTCTTGGTTACGGAGTAAAATGAGTGTGGAATATATATGTATGACGGATTCCGTACTACTGTCAATAAATTAAATTATTCCCTATAAATTAAATCATATATTAAAAGAGGAATGTTTCACGTGAAACACTATATTTTATTATTTAATTCTAGAGTATTATACCATAGGATTTTATAGTACATCCACAACGTAAGGAATCCGACATACATATACATTTCAAACGAATCTACGAAGTAACTTAGAGTATGTTTGAAATCACTTCTATGCATAGCAACGCTCGTACATGGATGTACGAGCGAGTCCATACTGAGCCACGATGGCGAATATGGACGGTTGCGTCCTATTGTCTCAACCTATATGTGATTTCTTACATACTCTTGGTTACGGAGTAAAATGAGTGCGGAATGTATATGTATGTCGGATTCCGTACTACTGTCAATAAATTAAATTATTCCCTATAAATCAAATCATATATTAAAAGAGGAATGTTTCACGTGAAACATTCCTCAAATAAAATCTTATAAGACCCTAATAAAATATATAACGTATATTACATAATCTGAATAATATTGTTACGAATTGCAAACACCGCAGCCTGTGTACGATCAGTAACCTCAAGTTTCTTAAAAATACTTGAAATATGATTCTTAACAGTTCTCTCACTAATCTTCATTTCCTTAGCAATATCTCTGTTAAACTTACCAACAGCCATCTCTTTAAGTACTTCCATCTCTCTCTTTGTAAGAGCATCAATCTTAAGCTCATCCTCATTCTTCTGAATCATCTTTGAATTGAGAGCCGGAATAAGACTAGGCTGGATGTAGGTCTCACCATCAGCTATAGTGAAAATAGCCTTTTTAAGCTCAGCAGATTCAGAATCCTTGAGTACATATCCATTAATTCCAATATCTACAGCCTTCATAAGATATTCTGTCTCATTGTGAACAGTAAGAACAAGCACTTTTACCTTAGACTTTCTGTCCTTTAAAGCTTTTAATACCTCAAGACCATTCATCTTAGGCATATTGATATCCAAAAGTAAAACATCAGGTCTAAAGGTCTTTAATTTATCAAGACAATCCTCACCATTCTCAGCCTCAGCAATAACCTTGATATCACCATCAAGCTCCAGCAGATTTTTAAGTCCCTCTCTGATCATAGAATGATCATCTGTAATCATAATGTTAATAGCCATAATTTAGTCCTCCTTATTTACAGGTATAATTACCTTAACTATACACCCCTCACCGGGTTTTGATGAAATAGATATTTTACCGGAAAGAAGATAAATTCTTTCCTTCATCATAGACAATCCAAAGCCTGAATTATCTTCTCTGGTAAACTCAGGAATAGCAGATGTGTCAAAACCATCTCCGTCATCCTTTATCGTCAAAGTAAGTGATTTTGGTTCATACATTAGTGAAACATTGATTTCTTTGGCATGACCATGCTTGATAGAATTACTGCAGGCCTCCTGAATTACCCTGAGTAAGGTCAGTGACACGAGACTTTCTACCATATACTCATCACCGGATGTCTTGAAATTGCATCTTATATTATTTGAATTGCGAAGCTTATCAAGCGCACGCTCAACAGTAATGTTGAATCCAATATCATCAAATGACATAGGTCTTAAATTATAAATCATATTTCTAAGCTCATTGATGACATCCTTGAGTATCTTTCCCTGGGATGTGAGTTCGAGCCTGCATCTGATAGGATCGACATCCATAAGCTTTAGACAAAGCTCTGTCTTGTGAGTGAGTGAAGTCAGACTCTGTACAGTGGAATCGTGCAGATCACGAGCAATGCGCTGTCGCTCACTCTCCACCGTCTGTAAAATAACCCTCTTAAAAGCATCACTATCCTCTTCATTGATAACATCAGATATAGCCTCTGAAATTTCTACCTCATTAGTTGTCTCATCAGAATTATATACTCTGATTACACTGTTAATTTCATCAATCTTGCAATCAATATCAGAAATCTGTTTGTGTAAAGCCTTTATCTGAGGCTCAATGAGCTTCTGCTCCTCCTTAAGCTCCTTAGCTTTACTCTTATTATATGAATTAATCTCACGAGGAGTAAAAGCCTCAAAGCTTTCATCGGATTTTCCCTCAAGCATCTGGATAATCCTGATATTTTCTTTAAAATGATTTTCAGCGGCAGTAAGCTTTTCTATAAGCGCATACTTACTGTCATAAAATTCATCTCTTGTTTTCTCTAAATATTGTTTAACCATAATCACCGAACATTTGTTTGTATAATTGATTTATCTACGATATAATTATATATCATTTTTACTATATTTAAAAGCAATTATAAAAAATAATTGTATAAAACTTCTTTTTTGTTATAATATTATTATAAGAATACAAAATCAATATATCAAATTTTTCAGATAAAAACAAGGAGGTTGTAACATGAAAAAAAGTACAAAAAATCTGCTTTTCCTCACATCTGCAGTGATTGCCGGAATGCATATCTACAACAGAGTTGTTGACTCTAATGCCGAAAGGAAAAATGCGCTAAAAATAGACAATGGCCACTACTACAAATGGAAAGAAGGAAATATCTTCTATACTAAAATCGGAACCGGTGAGCCTATACTTTTAATACACGACACTGACGCCGGAGCATCCGGTGAGGAATGGACGAAAGTTGCTAAAAAGCTTGCAAAGAACAATACCGTATACACAATTGATTTGCTTGGATGTGGCCGCTCGGACAAGCCTTCCATCCAGTACACAAGCTACCTGTATGTCCAGATTATCACAGCCTTTGTAAATGATGTAATCGGAAAACCTGTAAAAGTAGCTGCCACCAATCTGTCAACAGCTCCTGTAATCATGGCAAATGCTCTTTCAAAGAATTTATTTAACAAAATAATACTTATAAACCCTGTATCATTACAGCAGCTTAGCTGCATCCCAGACAAGAGCAGCAAATTCAAACAGCGCATCATCAATCTGCCAATTTTGGGCACATTTATATACAATAAGCTTATGAATCCTATCAAGGTAGATTTACTCTTCAGAAATAAGTTTATTTCAAGAAGTCAGCTCATATCAGAAAAGATGAAAGACACATACTACGAGTCTGCCCATAAAGGACAAAGCAGAGGCAAATATCTTTACTCAAGTATTTTATCAAACTACATTAATACAAATATCGCACCTGCTCTCAAAAACCTGGACAAGGATGTATCAATTATAGCATCAACAGGAATAAAAAATAATATGGATGTTATCAACAATTACCATAAGCTAAACAGTAAATGCGACATCATCCATATTGCAAACGCGAAGCTTTATCCTCAGTTAGAGTTACCGGAGAAGACAGCTTCAATTATTAAAAAAATTATTACCAATTAGTTCTATACTTCAATCAAAAAACAAAGCACATGCTGTAACCATTCTTCAACAATTATAACAGTTTTTTACAATGGTTTCTTTGAAGGCAGTCCGGCTTTCCTCGGATACTTGTTGCTCGTATTCATAACCTTATCAATTATGACAAACGAGCGATGATTATCCGAGTAGCCAAACTGCTCTATTCTATTCAGCTTTCCTCCCAACAGATAAATGGCCGACTTTGCATCTGCCACCTCACTCTCGCACTCACCTGATTTATATGACACAAAGCATCCGCCCATCTTTACAAACGGCAGACAGTATTCTGACAGAGTGGACAGATTGGCAACCGCTCTCGATACACAAATATCATAAGCCGCCCTGTGTTCCTTATCTCTGGCAAAATCCTCAGCCCTGCCATGAACTGCCTCAATATCCTTAAGCTCAAGTGCTTCAATCACTTCATTTAAGAATCCAACTCTCTTATTAAGTGAATCTAATAACGTAATCTTAAGCTCTGGAAAAGCTATCTTAAGAGGAATACCGGGAAAGCCTGCGCCGGTTCCAACATCTATGATACTTTTTTCCGCGTTTAAATCTAATGTGTGGCACAAAAACAAGCTATCCAGGAAGTGTTTTTCTATTACCTCATCAAAATCAGTGATGGCAGTAAGGTTCATAACCTTGTTTTTTTCAATAAGCATGTCATAATATAGCTCAAATTGCTCTAATTGTGAGTTATTTAATGTACATTTAATTTTTGATAATTCATCAGTGAAGTGTGTGAAATCATATTTCATATTATATTCTCCATTATTATTGTTCATTGCTTGTATTATCTGGGTTTAACCTAGAAAATAAATCAGGATTTGAGTATTTTAATTGCTCCAGAAATACCAGTAAAACCGATATATCAGCCGGTGTAACACCTGAAATTCTGGATGCCTGGCCTATACTGAGTGGCTGAAATTCATTCAGCTTCTGCTGAGCTTCAATTCTCAGACCTGAAATAGTATTATAATCAAAATCAGTAGGTAACAGTTTTTTCTCAAGCTTCTTAAAATGAGAAACCTGCTTAATCTGTCTTGAAATATACCCTGCATACTTGATAAGAATATTAATCTGTTCTCTTGTGTCATCAGAGAGCTTAGGTCTGTCAGGATCTATCGGAGCGAGCTTATCATAATCCAGCTCCGGTCTTCTTATAAGCTCCTCAAGTGTAGTTCCGTTGCTCAGCTCTATACTGTTATATTTCTTTAGAATCTCCTGTACATCAGCCCTTGCGCCGATATTGACATGTGATACTCGCTCTATTTCCTTATCAATAAGCTCTTTCTTTTTACATACATAGTCATATCTTTCCTTTGAAATCAGACCAACCTCGTATCCCTTCTCTGTGAGACGCAAATCTGCATTGTCCTGTCTTAAAAGGAGACGATATTCCGCTCTTGAAGTCATCATGCGGTAAGGTTCTCTATTTTTCTTAGTGACCAGATCATCTATCAATACACCTATATATGCTTCTGACCTGTCAAGTATAAGTGGCTTTTTGCCAAGTATCTTCATGGCTGCATTGATGCCGGCGATAAGTCC
Source organism: Agathobacter sp. (assembly GCF_977054825.1). Classification (NCBI taxonomy): domain Bacteria; kingdom Bacillati; phylum Bacillota; class Clostridia; order Lachnospirales; family Lachnospiraceae; genus Agathobacter; species Agathobacter sp. Next base: position 16,993 of record NZ_CDRTEH010000026.1, on the reverse strand, counting down.
CTGACAGGCTGCCTCCTCATATCCTGATGAGCCGTTGAACTGTCCGCCGCTGAACAGACCGTGTATTTTCTTAAATTCCAGCGATGCATAGAGCTGGTTTGCATTGATACAGTCGTACTCTATGGCATAAGCATCTCTTACAATCTTTACATTTTCAAGTCCCGGAAGGGTGCGGTACATCTCATACTGCACATCCTCAGGCATAGATGATGACATGCCTCCGACATACATCTCGTTTGTGTTTAATCCCTCCGGCTCAATAAATATCTGATGTCTTTCCTTCTCAGCAAACTTGACCACCTTATCCTCTATTGAAGGACAATACCTCGGACCTGTTCCCTCTATGATACCTGCATAAATTGGTGAACGGTCGAGATTATTTCTGATAATCTCATGAGTCTTACTATTCGTATATGTAAGCCAGCATGAAACCTGATCAATCTGCACGCTTTCAGGATCAGTGGTAAATGAAAATGGCACTACCCTCTCGTCACCGAACTGCTCCTCCATCTTGGAAAAATCAAGGCTTCTCTTATCTACACGGGCAGGAGTTCCTGTTTTGAATCTGCGCATCTCAATTCCGTGATCTATAAGCGACTGCGTCAGATGATTTGCTGCCAGAAGTCCGTTCGGACCTGTATGTGTGATCATCTCGCCGGTTAAGCATCTTGCTCTTAAATATGTGCCGGTACACAGCACGATCGCTTTACAATGGTATAAAGCTCCCGAAGTGGTTTTTGCACCGACTATATTGTTATCCTCATCGGTAACAATCTCAGATACCTCCCCCTGTCTGATGGTCAGATGGTCAGTATTCTGAAGAGTTTTTCTCATTTCCATACTATATTCCGCTTTATCTGCCTGCGCGCGGAGAGAATGAACAGCCGGTCCCTTTGATTTATTTAACATCTTTGACTGGATAAAGGTCTTGTCTATGTTTTTTCCCATCTCACCGCCAAGAGCATCTATCTCCCTGACGAGATGTCCCTTCGAGCTTCCACCGATATTAGGATTACATGGCATGAGCGCTATACTGTCCACGCTTACCGTGAAAACAATAGTCTCAAGCCCAAGTCTGGCACACGCAAGTGCTGCCTCACAGCCCGCATGTCCTGCACCAACTACAACTACATCATAATTTTCTTCAACAAACTTACTGCACATAACTGCCTACTTTCCCATACAAAATTTACTGAATATCTCATCCATCAGATCATCCTCAACCGATTCTCCGATTATGAGTCCGAGCGACTCATACGCACTCATCAAATCAATCGAATAAAAATCCTCCGGCATGTCATCATCTATACTGTTCATAACAAGCTTAAGACTTTCCTTAGCATCTGACAATAGTTTTTTGTGCCTGATATTTGTGATATAAATCTCATCATTGAATGAGACCTGTCCATCAAAAAACATTTCCTTTATTGTATCAGAAAGCTCATCTATTCCCAAGCTTTCCTTCGCAGAAATCGAAATAACCGTTTTATCCACAAGCTTTTTAATATCATCTGCCGACACCTTTGATGCCAGATCCGACTTATTTAGTAAAACAACTGCCTTTTTATCTTTAATGAAATTGATAATATCATAATCATTATCATCAAGTGCCACGGACGAGTCAACGACATATATGATTAAATCGGCTTCATCTGCATGCTCCATAGCCTTTTTCACACCAATTTTTTCAACAACATCCTCAGTGCTTCTGATTCCTGCAGTGTCAACTAGATTTAAAGTGATTCCACCAATATTAATCTGCTCCTCAAGCACATCTCTCGTAGTTCCGGCTATATCCGTGACAATTGCTCTGTCACTTCCGACAAGCACATTTAAAAGAGATGACTTTCCGGCATTTGGCTTTCCAATGATTACTGTGTTTATTCCTTCCTTCAGAATCCTGCCATTATCCGAGGTTTTTAACAGACCATCTATCTCCGTATACTCGTTATCCACAATTGCACGTAGTTTTTGTGGATAACCATCCAGAGAAATGTGTTCAGGGTCGTCAAGTGCCGACTCAATAAATGCAATCTCATGCAAAAGCTGCTCTCTTATCTGCCTGATGCTTCCAAGCACGGCTCCATTAAGCTGACTTAAGGAGCTTTTGAGCGCAAAATCATTTTTTGAATTGATTACATCTATGACAGATTCTGCCTGTGATAAATCAATCCTGCCGTTTAAAAATGCCCTTTTAGTAAACTCGCCGGGCTCTGCAGGTCTTGCTCCGTTTTTTATTACCGCTTCAAGCACTCTCTTCATCACATACACACCACCGTGGCAGTCTATCTCCACAGTGTCCTCCCTCGTGTATGTATTGGGCGCCTTCATCAAAAGCACCATAACCTCATCTATTTTCTCATCGCCGTCATATATAAAACCATAATGAATAGTGTGTGACTGACAGGCGCTTATTTTCGTTTTATTATTGTTGCTTCTATAAATCCTGTCTATTACCGAAAGTGCATCATCTCCGCTTATCCTGATAATTCCGATTCCGGACGGAGACATAGCTGTGGCAATAGCTGCTATTGTATCATTTTGCATATGAAATTCCTCAAAAATCCTAATATAATATATATTCAAAAAGGATACCTGAAACCAGATACCCTTTTAATAAATTATTATCTATTATTTCTTAAGTGTCACAACAACATGTCTGTAAGGCTCATCACCCTCGCTGTGTGTTTCAACAAATCTGTCATTCTGAAGTGCAGAATGAATCACTCTTCTCTCAAAAGGATTCATCGGCTCAAGAGAAACAGGTCTCTTTGTACGCTTAACCTTGAATGAAATATTCTTGGCAAGGTTCTCAAGTGTCTCTCTTCTTCTCTTTCTGTAATCCTCAGTATCAATCTTTACTCTGTAGTAATTCTCAGACTGCTTATTGATAGCAAGATTTGTAAGGTACTGGAGTGAATCGAGAGTCTGACCTCTCTTGCCGATTAAAACGCCCATCTCAGGTCCGTTAAGCTCAACATCAACATTTCTGTTGTCCTCATCCACTTTGATATCAATAGTAACCTCAAGCTTCATTGCCTTAAACACACTGTCAAGGAATTCACGAATCTCATCCTCAACACTTGCCTCGGCCTTTTTAACCTTGATAACAGCATCACGGCTGCCAATTCCAAGGAAACCATTGCTTCCCTTATCAATTACCTCATACTCGAGCTTGTCGCTTGTTGTTCCAAGTTTAATAGATGCCTCTGTCAAAGCATCGTCAATTGTTTTTGCAGATACTTCAATGTATTCCACTATTTTCTCCCCCTATTTACGTGAATTACGTTCATTAAACTCTTTAACCATATTAGCCTTTGAAGCAAGTGATCCTGCCTTTGCATTAGCCTTGTACTCAGCGGCCTTTGCAAGCTTCTCCTCTGTGTCTGCTGATGCAGATACGTTTGCCTTGCTGTCAATTGACTTTGTCTTAATCTGAGCTGCCTTCTTTATATAATCCTCAGACAGTCCCATTTTTTCTCTCTTCTTCTTTGCCTTTTCCTCGTTCTTTGCCATAACAGCCTCAAGATCAAGATTCTCAATATGTCTGTTGACGAAGAACTGCTGTACACCTCTTACAAGTGCTGAGAAAATCCAATAAAAACCAAGACCTACAGGAACAGTGAAGCAGAAAAATAATGATATAAGTGGCATCATGAGATTCATCATCTTCATCTGGCTTGCCATCTGGTCATTGCCGTTTGTAGCCTGTGGCATGAGCTTGATATTGAGCATCTGTGTCAGATATGACAGTACCGGAATAAGCAGTGCAAGTATTACAAAAAGTAACCACTTATCAGGCTTGTCCGTAAAGTTGCTCTTTATGATATACCAAGGTGTATCTGAGATATTTAGTCCCAAAAAGTAATTGAAATGCAGTAACGCATCATGTGTCTTCTCAACTGCGCTCTGGATACCATCAAAAAACTTACCGTCCATAAGAGCATCCCAGCCCTTTGAAGGAAGCTTATAAAGGATATCAATGATATAATTGCTTAAAGTATCACCACTTGCATCTGCAAGCTTTGAAGCCGCATTTGAAGCGTTAAGACCGCTTGATGTGACAACATTATACTTATCCATCAGCTTTACAAGAGTATCCTGATATCCGCTTGTCTGCTGAATAGAATCAACAAGCCCTGTAAAAGAGCCCTTAACTCCGCTCAGATATGCAGGAATATTGTAAAATACACGGTACAGCGCAAGCAGAATAGGCATCTGTATAAGCATCTGCACACAGCTTCCCATCGGAGAAATACCATACTTCTGGTATAAAAGCTGTGTCTCCTCCTGCATGGCCATCATTGAAGCCTGATCCTTTTTGTCTTTATATTTAGCCTGGATAGCCTGCATCTCAGGCTGCATTTTCTGTGATAGCTTAGAAAACTTCTGCTGCTTAATAGTCAGTGGCAACAGACACATATAGATTATGATCGTAATAATTACGATACTGAGTACAACGCTCTCAACTCTTCCACCTGTGATATCAGATATACCGCTGTATATCCAATCCATCAGCATACCGAGAAGCTTGGCGATTGGTCCAAGAATAGAGCCTGGATATGCGGTTAATAAAATGTCCGACATAAAAACCTCCATTGCTGCTATGGAACCGGATCATACCCACCCTTTGAAAAAGGATTACATCTCAATATCCTCCATGCCGCAAGCAGACCACCCTTTATGGCACCGTACTTTTGCACAGCCTGTAAACCATACTCAGAGCAGGTCGGACAATATGGGCATTTCGTTGATTTCATCGGGGAAATATACTTCCTATAAAATTTAATCAAAAATATTAAGATACTTTTCAAAACGATTCCATCTTCTTTTTCATTATTCAAATATTTTGTTTCTTAATAATCCTGTGAAGACCTCCAAGATGTAAAACAGCACTTTCTATTTCCTTGTAACCCACATGCCGTGCCGCAACTCTTGCGATGACTACGATGTCCAAACCACTATCGAACATGTCCTCATGTAGTCTGTAGCTCTCTCTCACGAGACGAGTAATATGATGTCTAATAACACTATTTCCAACTTTTTTGCTAACTGATATACCTATACGATTATTTTCTGTGTTATTTTTCAGAACATACATAACGAGGTACCTGTTAGCAAATGATACACCGTTATTATATACATTCTGAAAATCCTTGTTTTTTTTCAACGAATCTGAAAATTTCATTTGACGCTGTCCTTCTAAAAACAATCAAAAATGAAGAAAAGACCACAAAAATTGTGGCCTATGCTGATAATTTTTTTCTTCCTTTTAATCTTCTGGCTGCGATTACTTTTCTTCCGCCAGCAGTTTTCATTCTCTGTCTGAATCCATGAACTTTTGCTCTCTGTCTCTTCTTAGGTTGGAATGTCATCTTCATATATATCCACCTCCTTTACGTTAAAAAACATCGGTATAATTATAACAAAAATTCCTGTTGTGTCAAGGATTTTCTCAATTTTCTTTAAATTTCTACATATATTTTTTCACCGGTTTACATTCCACAACAAAAATGTGGAAAACGAGTTTCTTCTATATATATAATAATTCTTGATAACCGTCTATATTTAGATATAAACCGCATGCTGCGACCAACATATTGTGGAAAGTTATCAAGATATCAAAAAGTTATCCACAATATGTGAATAACATGTGGGTAACTTTGTATAATTGTAGTTAATAAATGTGAATAAAGTATTTTTGTCAATCTTTTTACATTGCTTAAATGCCAAAAATAGTGTACTATATAGTATGTATGGGATTGTGGAGAACATTCCCATAATATACTCTTTATATGTTAAATAATGGAGAACTTTGATGGATAAAGTAATGGAAAAGTGGAATGAAATACTACAGATGGTCAAGGACGAGCATGGTCTGACAGACGTTTCCTTTAATACGTGGATAAAACCGCTTGAGGTGTTCGCCATAGACGGCAATACACTGTATATTCTCGTTCCGTCTGAGCAGATGGGGCTCAGCTATATCAACAAGAAATATTATCTTCCTCTTAAGGTAGCTATAGGTGAGGTGACAGGTGTCGAGTATGATATCCAGTTTATTCTGCCGGATCAGGCGCAGAGCCTTAAGTTTAAAAACAACGATACCACGCAGCTTGAGCCTCAGGCTCCTGTAAAGGGAGATCACTCAAACTTAAACCCTAACTATACCTTCGACACCTTTGTCGTAGGTAACAATAACAGGTTTGCCCACTCTGCTTCCCTTGCAGTGGCAGAAAGCCCGGGCGAAGCATACAATCCGCTATATATATATGGTGGTCCTGGACTTGGCAAGACTCACCTTATGCATTCAATAGGTCATTTCATCATTGACCAGAATCCTGATACAAAGGTGCTCTACGTTACTTCAGAGGAGTTTACCAACGAGGTTATCGAGTCTATCCGTAACGGTAATTCCTCCGCCATGACAAAGTTCCGTGACAAATACAGGACTGTAGATGTGCTCATGATTGATGATATCCAGTTCATCATAGGAAAGGAAAGTACCCAGGAGGAGTTTTTCCACACCTTCAACACACTGCAGACACAGGGCAAGCAGATTATCCTTACCTCTGATAAGCCGCCTAAGGAGATGGAGACTCTCGAGGAGCGCATCCGCTCACGTTTCGAGTGGGGACTGATGGCTGATATAGGTACTCCTGACTATGAGACGAGGATGGCTATCCTCCGTAAAAAGGCTGAGACTGACAATTTTGATATAGATGATGATATCTTAAACTACATTGCTTCAAACATCAGCTCCAACATCCGTGAGCTTGAGGGGGCCTTAAACAAGCTTTTAGCCTTCCACAATCTCGAGCATACTCACATTACTATGGATATCGCAGAGAGGGAGCTTTCCAACATCATCACACCGGACAAGCCTAGGGAAATCACTGCACAGCTCATCATCGAGGTCGTTTCGGAGCATTTCCACATCTCTGTTGACCAGATGATTTCAAAGACCAGAAGCAGCGAGATTGCACGTCCAAGGCAGATTGCCATGTACCTCTGCAAGACCATGACCTCAGATTCACTTGATGTAATCGGCCAGCTTTTGGGTGGCAGAGACCACTCTACTATCATCCACGGCATCAAGAAGGTCACCAAGGATTACGAGGAAAATGACAGTACACGTACTCTCATAGAAACTATCAAGAAAAAGATTAATCCAAATTAGTTTCTACCTATTTATATATGTGCTCATTTGCATGTTAATAATTTGGTTATAACCTTGCTTTTATTTCCACATGAGCATGTTAATGACAGGTTGAAGGAAAGTGAATAAAAAGTTATCAATTTTTATCATTTTTACTTCAACAGGCTTTTAAGCAAGTTATCAAGCCGCTTAAAGCTTGTCTTTAAAGGCTTTGAAGGGGTTTTGAACTTTTTAACATCCCCTAAGAAGAAGATTACGAATATCTTTTAAATATTTATATATACGCGCAGGAAGGAGTTTTTCTAAATGAAACTTATTTGTTCAAAAGCAAATTTACTGAAAGGTGTTAATATCGTATCGAAGGCAGTACCTACACGTACTACCATGGCAATTCTCGAGTGTATACTGATTGATGCATCTGCAAACGAGATTAAGCTTATGGCCAACGATATGGAGCTTGGAATTGAAACAATCATAGACGGAACTATTGAAGAGAGAGGAGTTATCGCTCTTGATGCCAAGATTTTTTCAGAAATAGTGAGAAAGCTTCCTGACAGTGACGTAACAATAGAGACAGATGCTTCCTTTAAGACAGTCATATCTTGTGAGAAGGCCAAGTTCAATATCATCGGAAAATCAGGTGATGATTTCTCTTACATACCATATGTTGAGAGAAATGAGTCTATTGTCCTCTCACAGTTTACCCTTAAGGAGGTTATCAGACAGACTATTTTCTCAATTGCCGACAATGACAACAATAAGCTGATGACAGGTGAGCTTTTTGAGATTGAGGAAAATAAGCTTCGTGTTGTTTCACTTGACGGACACAGAATTTCTATCAGATATATCGAGATGAAAAATCACTATGACAGCAAGAAGGTTGTTGTACCGGGCAAGACTCTGCAGGAAATAAGCAAGATTATTCCGGGTTCAGCGGATGAGGATGTTGTTATATACATCACCAATAATCATATTGTTTTTGAGTTTGATGAGACTACCGTTGTATCACGCCTCATAGAGGGTGAGTACTTTAAGATTGACCAGATGCTTTCATCTGACTACGACACAAAGGTTCGCATCAATAAGCGTGAGCTTCTTGACTGTATCGACCGTGCTACTCTTCTTGTCAAGGAGGGAGATAAGAAGCCGATTATCATGAATATTACAGATGGCAATATGGAGCTTCGCATCAATTCGTTTATCGGTTCCATGAATGAGGACATCGATATCGACAAAGACGGAAAAGATATTATGATAGGCTTTAATCCTAAGTTCTTCATAGATGCACTTCGTGTTATCGATGAGGAAGAGGTTAATTTATACATGGTCAATCCAAAGGCACCATGCTTCATTAAGGATGATGAGGGCAAGTTCATTTACCTCATTCTTCCGGTAAATTTTAATACAGCAGCAAACTAGGAGATTTTATGAAACAGATTTCTATAAGAGAACAGGATGAGTTCATTAAGCTGGGACAGGCTCTTAAAAAGGCCGACCTTGTGAGCTCGGGAGTTGAGGCAAAAATTGTTATTCAGGATGGTCAGGTGACTGTAAACGGTGAGACTGAGCTTCAGAGAGGGAAAAAGCTTCACGACGGAGATGTTTTCTCATATGACGGCGAAACAGTTAAGGTTGTTAAATAATGATTATTAAGTCAATCCAACTGAGTAATTTCAGAAATTACGAAAAACTGGATATCAGCTTTGACAGTGAAACCAACATAATCTACGGCGATAATGCCCAGGGCAAGACCAATATACTTGAGGCTGCATATTTAAGCGGCACTACAAAGTCGCACAAGGGCAGCAAGGACAAGGAAATGATCAGGTTTGGCGAGGATGAGGCACATATCAGGACAATTGTCGAAAAAAACGACAAGGAATACCGGATTGACATGCATCTGCGTAAAAACGGTGCAAAGGGTGTGGCCATCAATAAAATGCCAATAAAAAAGGCGAGTGAGCTGTTTGGCATTTTGAATATTGTGTTTTTCTCGCCTGAGGACCTTAATATCATAAAAAACGGTCCTGCCGAGAGGCGCAGATTTATAGATTTGGAGCTTTGCCAGCTTGACAAAATATATCTGTCTAACCTGAGTAAGTATAATAAGACATTGGTTCAGCGAAACAGACTGTTAAAGGATATAGCTTACAGACCTGATTTGATTGATACACTTCAGGTGTGGGATATGCAGCTTCTTGAGTATGGCAGGCATGTTATAAAAAAGAGGCGCGAGTTTGTTAATGAGCTAAATGAGATAATACAGGACATTCACAGCAATATTTCAGGAGGCAGGGAGCAGCTTATACTCAAATATGAGCCAAACATTGATGATATTTTTTTCGAGGACGAGCTGCTTAAGGCAAGAAGCAGGGATTTAAAGCTGTGCCAGACAACTGTCGGACCGCACAGGGACGATATGCTTTTTTCGGTGGATGGTGTGGATATCAGAAAATACGGCTCGCAGGGTCAGCAGAGGACATCTGCTCTCTCGCTCAAGCTTTCTGAGATTAGTCTTGTGAAGAAAAATATAAACAGCACTCCCGTGCTTTTACTGGATGATGTGCTTTCGGAGCTGGATGGCAACAGGCAGAACTATCTGCTCAACAGCTTAAGTGATACACAGACCATTATCACTTGTACGGGACTTGATGAATTTGTAAAAAATAGATTTCAGGTGGACAAGGTCTTTCATGTCGTGAAGGGCCAGGTGGAGGTTATTGATGAGTAAAGAAATACAGCAGAACAATCAGGAATACGGAGCTGACCAGATTCAGATACTTGAGGGTCTTGAGGCGGTCAGAAAAAGACCGGGTATGTATATCGGCAGTACGTCTTCGAGAGGACTTCATCATCTGGTTTACGAGATAGTGGACAATGCAGTTGATGAGGCCTTAGCCGGTTATTGTAAAAATATCGAGGTCACAATCGAGGAGGACAATTCCATAACAGTACAGGATGATGGACGAGGAATCCCGGTTGGAACCAATCATAAAGCAAAAAAATCAGCACTTGAGGTCGTTTTTACAGTGCTTCACGCAGGTGGTAAATTCGGTGGTGGAGGCTACAAGGTATCAGGCGGTCTGCACGGAGTTGGTGCATCTGTAGTAAATGCTCTTTCCACATGGCTGACAGTTGAGGTCTACAAGGACGGAAATATTTACAGACAAAGCTACAAGCGCGGCAAAACCGACGATACTGTAAAGATTGTTGGACAGTGTGACGAGTCGCTTCACGGTACAAAGGTGCATTTCCTGCCGGATCCGGAGATTTTTGAGGAGACAGTGTATGATTACGATACCTTAAAGCAGCGTCTCAGAGAGACAGCCTTCCTCACAAAGGGACTTAAGATTACTTTAAAGGACGTGCGTGAGAACAGCCATCACAATCATGTATTCCACTATGAGGGCGGAATCAAGGAGTTCGTCGAGTACCTTAACCGCGGCAAGGAGGCTCTCTATGATGAGGTCATCTACTGCGAGGGAACACAAAACGGTGTTTATGTTGAGGTTGCATTGCAGCACAATGATTCGTTTAACGATTCAACCTTCAGCTTCGTAAACAACGTAATCACACCTGAGGGCGGTACTCATCTTGCAGGCTTTAGAAATGCCCTGACAAAGACCTTCAACGCCTATGCGCGTGAGAAAAAGATACTTAAGGATTCAGATCCTGCTCTTACAGGTGACGATATCCGTGAGGGACTTACCGCAATCATCAGTATCAAGATTGAGGAGCCTCAGTTCGAGGGACAGACAAAGCAGAAGCTTGGAAACAGTGAGGCCAGAGGAGCCGTAGATGCTGTTGTATCGGAAAAGCTCACATATTTCCTCGAGCAGAATCCTGACGTAGCCAAAAATATCTGTGAGAAATCACTTTTAGCACAGAGAGCCAGAGAGGCAGCAAGAAAAGCAAGGGATCTGACAAGAAGAAAGACCTCTCTCGACGGAGGAACTCTGCCGGGCAAGCTTGCTGACTGCTCAGACAAGGATCCGAAGAACTGCGAAATTTTCATAGTCGAGGGAGATTCAGCCGGCGGCTCTGCAAAAACAGCAAGAAGTCGTGCTACACAGGCAATTTTACCTCTGCGAGGCAAGATACTGAATGTTGAAAAGGCAAGACTTGACCGTATATATGACAATGCAGAAATCAGAGCCATGATTACAGCATTCGGAACAGGAATCCATGAGGATTTTGATATAACAAAGCTGCGTTACGACAAGATAATCATCATGACCGATGCCGATGTAGACGGTGCCCACATCGCTACTCTCATGCTCACCTTCCTCTACAGATTCATGCCGGATCTGATAAAGGAGGGACACGTATACCTGGCTACCCCGCCACTTTACAAGGTGGAGAAAAACAAGGGTGTATGGTATGCCTACGATGATGATGAGCTCAAGCAGATTTTAAATGACATAGGCCGTGACAATAATAACAAGATACAGCGATACAAGGGACTTGGCGAGATGGATGCGGATCAGCTCTGGGAGACAACAATGGACCCTGAGCACAGAATTTTGAAGCAGGTCATGATAGACGGAGAAAATTCATCTGAGCTTGATGTGACATTTACCACACTGATGGGTGATAAAGTAGAGCCAAGAAAAGAATTTATTGAAGCTAATGCCAAGTATGTAACCAATCTTGACATCTAGCAGGGAGGAGTAATTTAAGTGGACGACAAAATTTTTGACCAGATACAGCAGGTCGATTTGAAAAAAACAATGGAGAGCTCCTACATAGATTATGCGATGAGCGTTATTGCAAGCCGTGCCCTCCCTGATGTCAGGGACGGACTTAAGCCTGTTCAGAGGCGAGTACTCTACTCTATGGTCGAGCTCGGAAATACACCTGACAAGCCACACAGAAAATGTGCGCGTATTGTCGGTGATACAATGGGTAAATACCACCCACACGGAGACAGCTCAATCTATGGAGCGCTCGTAAATATGGCGCAGGACTGGTCTATGAGATACACACTTGTGGACGGTCATGGAAACTTTGGTTCTGTCGATGGAGACGGAGCAGCCGCCATGCGATACACAGAGGCAAGACTCTCAAAGATTTCTCTTGAATTAATCAAGGATATTGGCAAAAATACAGTAGATTTTGAGCCAAACTTTGATGAGACAGAAAAAGAGCCGACAGTGCTCCCATCAAGATATCCAAACCTTTTAGTCAACGGAACCACAGGAATCGCGGTAGGTATGGCAACCAATATCCCACCTCACAATCTGCGTGAAGTGGTCAATGCCGTAGTGCGCCTTATTGACAACGATATCGAGGACAAAGAAACCACAATCGATGAGCTTATCGATGTGGTAAAGGGCCCGGATTTTCCTACAGGCGGCATAATTCTCGGAACAAGCGGCATAAAAGAGGCATACAGAACAGGCCGCGGCAAAATAAGAGTCCGTGCTGTCACCAACATCGAGCCGATGGAAAACGGCAAAAACAGAATTGTAGTGACAGAGCTGCCATACAACGTAAACAAAGCGCGTCTTATTGAGAAAATAGCCGAGCTTCATAAGGACAAAAAGATAGATGGAATAACAGACCTCCGCGACGAGACAAGCCGTGAGGGAATGAGAATTGTAGTAGAGCTGCGCCGTGATGTGAACCCGAGTGTGGTTTTAAATCTGCTTTTCAAGCATACACAGCTTCAGGATACCTTTGGAGTAATAAACCTTGCACTCGTAAACGGAGAGCCGAAGGTATTAAATCTATACGATCTGCTCAACTACTATCTCATCCACCAGAAGGATGTAGTTACCAGACGTACAAAGTTTGATCTCGACAAGGCAGAGGCCAGAGCACATATTGTAGAGGGTCTCATTATTGCCCAGGACAACATAGACGAGGTAATAAGCATTATCCGCTCAAGTCAGACCACACAGCAGGCAAAGACCAGATTGATGGAGAGATTTGGTCTGTCAGATGAGCAGTCACAGGCAATTGTCGATATGCGTCTTAGGGCTCTGACAGGTCTGGAAAGAGAAAAGCTCGAGGCTGAGTATAAGGAGCTCATGGCTCAGATTGCGCAGTTAAAGGCTATTCTTGCCGATGAGAAAAAGCTTCTTGGAGTAATCAGGGAGGAAATCATCGCAATCGCAGATAAATACGGCGACGACAGAAAGACAGAGATAGGCTATGACGAGTATGATATGTCGATGGAGGATCTCATTCCTGAGACAAACACCGTCATAACAATGACAAAGGTAGGCTACATAAAGCGCATGAGCACTGACAATTTCAAGGCTCAGCACCGCGGTGGCAAGGGAATAAAGGGAATGGAGACAATCGAGGATGATTATATCGTCGAGATGCTCATGACCACATCACACCACTACCTGATGTTTTTCACAAATACAGGAAGAGTATACAGAATCAAGGCATATGAGATACCGGAAGCAAGCCGTACATCAAGAGGCACAGCCATCATCAATCTCATACCGCTTCAGCCTGACGAGAAAATAACAGCCATGATTCCAATCAAAGAATACGAGGATGACAAGTATCTGTTCATGGCTACAAGAAACGGAATAGTCAAGAAAACACCGATAAAGGATTATGAAAATATCCGAAAGAACGGACTTGCGGCAATCAATTTGCGCGAGGACGACAAACTCATAGAGGTCAAGGTCACAGACAATTCAGAGGATATTTTACTCTTCACCAAATTCGGACAGTGTATCAGATTCAAGGAGACAGATGTGCGCTCAACAGGCCGTACAACCATGGGTGTTATCGGAATGAATCTCGCACCAAATGATGTGATAATCGCAATGCAGACAGCATCAATGGGCGAGGCAGTGCTTTTAGTATCATCAAACGGACTTGGAAAACGTACACGAATTGACGAATTTACCACACAAAACCGTGGCGGTAAGGGCGTGAAATGCTACAAGATTACAGAAAAATCAGGCAATCTCGTAGGAGTCAAATCAGTTGAAAACGATGATGAGCTCATGCTCATCACAACAGAGGGCATTATCATCAGAATCCAGGTAAGCGATGTAACAGTGCTTGGACGAATCACAACAGGTGTCAAGCTCATCAACCTGAAGGAAGGTGTGAGCGTAGCAAGCATCGCAAAGGTAGTAGAGGATAAGACTCTTATGCCACCGGAGGATGAAAAAGCAGAGACTGACGACTCAGAAAACGGTGACGAAGAATCAGCAGACAATGATAATTCACAGGCCGAAGCTATGGAAAATAATACAGAAGCATAACTAAATTCATAAAAGCAGGGTCATAAGATCCTGCTTTTTGCGAATGTGAGTGTGCTGGTACTATTCCAGCCATATTGAGAACAAGAAAATCTGTTGATTAGATGCAAGCATGATGCATTATATTATCGGTTTTAGTGATTCTGAATGGTAACAAATAAACATAATCCGAAAAAATATATATGCTTATCCACAAAAACACAAAAAATAATATTGAATTGTGGATAAACGCTGCGGAAATTTAAAATCAGGTGTAAAGAGTGGTAAAGAACAACTATTTATTCATTCATAAGCACTGAAAAATTAGCTGCATAGAAGTGAAGCTAAACAAAGTGTAGACAAAGCAAGCGTATTGTGCAGTTTTGCGAATATGAGTGGGATGATTATGAATAGTTAAGGATACATACGATATAATTATTAAAGTCATTAATACAGAGAATAAAAAGAGAGGAAAAGAAATGATCAGGGAAATAAACGTTTCAGAGATAACAGCGACAATAAAGGAAATGTGCATACAGGCAAACCATTTTCTTTCGCCGGACATGGACAAGGCACTAAAAGCCGCAACAGAAAATGAAGAATCACCTTTAGGTAAAAAAATATTAAATCAGCTTCAGGAAAACCTAAAAATAGCAGGCGAGGATATGATACCTATATGTCAGGATACCGGAATGGCAGTTTTTTTCATAGAAATAGGCCAGGATGTCCATTTTACGGGAGGCGTATTGGAGGATGCCATAAATGAAGGAGTCAGACAAGGCTACACAGACGGCTATCTGCGAAAATCAGTGGTAAAGGATCCACTCATCAGGGAAAATACAAAGGACAACACACCTGCAGTTATCCATTACTCAATAGTTCCGGGCGACAAGGTCAAAATAACCTTTGCACCAAAGGGCTTTGGAAGTGAAAATATGAGCCGTGTGTTTATGTTGAAGCCGGCAGATGGTATAGAGGGAGTAAAAAACGCAATTCTGACAGCAGTTTCAGATGCAGGACCAAACGCATGTCCTCCTATGGTTGTCGGTGTCGGAGTCGGTGGAACCTTTGAAAAATGTGCAATAATGGCAAAAAAGGCGCTGACAAGAGAAGCAGGCACACATTCAGACATAGAGTATGTGGCAGAGCTTGAAAAAGAGATGCTTGAAAAAATAAACAGGCTGGGCATAGGACCGGGAGGACTCGGCGGAAGCACTACTGCCCTCGCAGTAAACATAAATACATATCCGACCCACATTGCAGGACTTCCGGTTGCGGTAAATATATGCTGCCATGTAAACCGCCATATAGTGAAGGAATTGTAATTAACCGCTATCGTTATGGGTTATAATGAGTCGTGAACGGTAATTAAAAAAGCTGTAATTGTTAAAGCTACACTGAAATGTGAATGGTAATTAAAAAACTATAATTGTTACAGGTTATAATGAACTGAAAAAATAAAAGAATCAGGAGAAAAAAATGGAAAAACATATAACAACTCCAATTACGCAGGAAATAACAAAAGACCTGAAATCAGGAGACTATGTATACATAACAGGTGAAATATATGTGGCAAGAGATGCTGCACACAAAAGAATGATAGAGGCACTGGACCGTAAAGAGGAGCTGCCAATAGATATAAAGGATTCAACAATTTACTATATGGGACCATCACCGGCCAGAGAAGGTCGTCCTATTGGCTCAGCCGGACCGACAACAGCAACAAGAATGGACAAGTATGCTCCAAGACTGCTCGATTTGGGTGAAAAAGCAATGATAGGCAAGGGAAAAAGGTCAAAGGAAGTAATAGATGCGGTAATTCGCAATAAAGCAGTCTATTTTGCGGCAGTCGGCGGCGCAGGCGCTCTCCTTTCAAAATGCATAAAATCATCAGAAGTAATCTGTTATGACGATCTCGGTGCAGAGGCAATAAGAAAGCTTTACGTGGAAGATTTCCCTGTAATTGTGGTAATAGATAGTGAAGGAAACAATCTGTACGAGACTTCTATAAAAGAATTTAAAAAAATATAAAAATACTATTGACAAAACAAATAAAATTTTATAGAATAAACAATGCGTCACGTAAGTGCGTAAAACATTTAAATAATTTATGTAAAGACTTTGGAGAAGTACTCAAGTGGCCGAAGAGGTGCCCCTGCTAAGGGTATAGGTCGGGAAACTGGCGCGAGGGTTCAAATCCCTCCTTCTCCGCTTTATCTTTTACATAAATAATTAAAAAAGTTCTTGACAAATGAAAAACATTTTGATAGAATAATCAAGCTGTCGCAAGACAGAGAACTTAAAACAGAGTTCAAAAAAATAAAAAAAGTGCTTGACAAACGAACAGCGATTTGATAGAATAATCAAGCTGTCGCAAGAGAGTAAAACAAAGAACATTGATAACTGAACAGTGAGAAACCTTGAAAGATTTTGAGAATCAATCAGAACGCTTCAATGAAAATTGAAGACCTTTAAAACAGTAAATTCAGATTCTATCTGAATGAACGAATTAGCCAAGTTTAACTTGACTGAGATCAACTTTTTAACATGAGAGTTTGATCCTGGCTCAGGATGAACGCTGGCGGCGTGCTTAACACATGCAAGTCGAACGAAGCACTTT
>NZ_CDRTEH010000025.1:0-32188 GCF_977054825.1 Agathobacter sp. | reverse complement strand
TGGCTAATTCGTTCATTCAGATAAATCTGAATTTACTGTTTTAAAGGTCTTCAATTTTCATTGAAGCGTTCTGATTGATTCTCAAAATCTTTCAAGGTTTCTCACTGTTCAGTTATCAATGTTCTTTTCTTTTGTGCTGTAAACAGCTCGATTAGTTTATCATATTCAGTTCTTTTTGTCAAGAACTTTTTAATTCTTCTCATAAAACAATTAAGTTTTATTTGTCAGCTAATCTCGCGACAGCTTTTATATTCTATCAAAACGCTTTGCATTTGTCAAGAAATTTTTTAATTTGTGAACTCATTTCTAAGTTCTCTGTCTTGCGACAGCTTGTTTATTCTATCAAAATGTTTTGCATTTGTCAAGAACTTTTTCACAACTCATTTCAATCGCTTATTTCCAAAGCAATATTTATAAAGTCATGTCTATAAATGTAACTCTCAGGCTCTACAACTCAATGTGTCCCGCGAGTCAGCTTTGATATAATATCATCCCAACCCGCATATGTCAACGGATTTACTCCAATTAATTAAAGTAGTAAAACGGACTTAAAAAACACAAATTTTCTAAATTGTCTGTTTATTATGTACAATTCTCACAATTATATCAGTGTATAACATTATAGTTACATATTTTTATATACTATCTTATAGCCTCTATCGCTTCTTTGATATTTGCTACACCGACAATCTCAATCCCGTCGATATGTGACACTCCTGTAAGGCACACTTTGGGAACAATACACTTTTTAAAGCCAAGCTTCTTTGCCTCAGCCACACGCTGCTCGGACATTGTAACTCCGCGAACCTCACCGCTTAAGCCCACCTCACCAAAGCATATGGTATCCTCACGCACTATAATGTCTTTTTTGCTTGAAGCAATTGCAAGTACTATCCCAAGGTCTATCGCCGGCTCATTCATCCTGATGCCGCCTGCTATATTCACATAAGCGTCACAGTCTGACAGCGACAGGTTTGCTCTTTTTTCAAGGACCGCCATGAGCAGGTTTACCTTATTATAATCTGTACCATTTGCTGTACGCCTTGGATTATTAAAAAAGCTGTGGCAGACAAGTGCCTGTATCTCAAGAAGTATCGGCCTGCTTCCCTCTATGGAGCATGTGACAATTGACCCCGATGCGCCCTCGGGCTTACCGCTAAGCATATACTCTGACGGGTTTTCTACCTCAACCAGTCCCTCAGCCTTCATTTCAAATACACCTATCTCATTGGTTGAACCAAATCTGTTTTTTACTCCTCTGAGTATCCTGTATGATTCATACCTGTCACCCTCAAAATAAAGCACTGTGTCAACCATGTGCTCTAATGTCCTAGGTCCAGCGACCGCACCATCCTTTGTCACATGTCCAACTATAAAAATTGAAATGCCGAGAGTCTTTGCAAGCTGCATAAGCACCCCGGTTGTCTCCCTGACCTGTGAAACGCTTCCGGGTGCCGATGATATCTCCTCATTGTACATGGTCTGAATAGAATCAATTACAACAACCTCAGGCTTTTTGCGCTGAATCACATCCTTTGCTACATCAAGACTTGTCTCACATAAAAGCTCAAGTGAATCCGTGAAAGCTCCAAGTCTGTCTGCACGCATCTTTATCTGATGCAGCGATTCCTCACCCGACACATAAAGTAATGGCACTTTTTTTAGCGAAAGCTCCCTGCATACCTGGAGCAAAAGTGTGGATTTTCCTATACCCGGATCTCCTCCCACAAGCACAAGTGAGCCCCTCACTATTCCACCACCGAGCACTCTGTCAAACTCGGCTATGCCAGTCACTATACGCTCCTGCTTCTCACTTTTTACTGCCGAAAGAGGCATAACCTGTGCCTCCTTTGATTCTTTTTTCACTTTTCCCGATGAGCTTATTGACTTTTTATCTACTGTTTCCTCTACAAATGTATTCCATTCCTTACAGGCCGGGCACTGTCCCATCCACTTTGACGATTCATAACCACATTCCTGGCAGAAAAATACAGATGTTTTTCCTTTTGCCATGTTTTCTTACTCCTTATCTTTAATGATATGATTAAAGGATCAAAATCAAAAAGCCCGGCTTACACCGGGCTTAAAATAATGCTCTATTTTCTTGATACCTTGATATCGACTGAATCAACACCCTCAAGCTCTACACTTAAGCTGAGCTTGCCGCCGAGATTTGTCTTCATAGTACCTGCTACAGCTCCAGCTATATCAATTTCATACTCCGTCTCCTCTTCAAGACCAAGAGTAATCTGAGCATCCTCAGGTCCCTCCACAGTAAATGTCACTGTATCGGCAGTCTCCTCGAAATCCATTACAGCGGTTCCCGGAACAGATTCGTAAACAAAGAGTCCGTTTCTCTCAAGCTTTGTAATCTCTTTGAAGGTCTTTACCTTGTAGATATCTCCATCCTTTTCAAAATTATCAAGCTTTGCCTTTGCAGCCAATGTATAATCCCCGAAGCTGAGCTTTCCGTTTTCCTCAGTACGGATTAATTCACTTATTACAGCCATTTTTATCCTCCCGTAGCTATATTTGATATATTAATTATAAATCCAATGCTACTCAACAGTCAATGAAATTTGTTTGTTTTTCGTAGAAATTATTACCTTATCGCCGCTCTTAATTTTGCCGGTAATAATATCCTCTGACATACGGTCCTCAATCTCCTCCTGAAGCTTTCGTTTAAGAGGTCTTGCGCCATATTTTCTGTCATAGGCCTTATCAACGATAAAGGCTTTTGCGCTATCTCGCACTGTGAGTTCTATATCAAGCTGCTCCTTGCACCGCTTCTGAAGCTCCTTAACAAGAAGTGTCACGATATGCTTCATGTCATCCTTGTTGAGTGCCCTGAATACAATAGTCTCGTCTATTCGGTTCAAAAACTCAGGCTTGAATATACGGCGGACCTCCTCCATGACACTGTTCTTCATGCGCTCGTGATCCTGCTTTTCATCATCACCCGAGCCAAAGCCAAGACGTTTTGGCTCTATGATTGAAGCTGCTCCTGCATTTGATGTCATGATGATTATTGTATTCTTGAAATCAACTGTACGTCCCTGCGAATCGGTGATTCTTCCATCATCAAGCACCTGTAAAAGTATATTAAACACATCAGGGTGTGCCTTTTCAATCTCATCAAATAAAATTACAGAAAAAGGATTGCGTCTGACCTTCTCCGAGAGCTGTCCGCCCTCCTCGTGACCCACATATCCCGGCGGTGAACCAATCATTTTGGAAACACTGTGCTTTTCCATGTATTCGGACATATCAACGCGGATCATGGCATCCTCCTTGCCAAAAACAGCCTCAGCAAGTGCCTTTGACACCTCTGTCTTGCCGACACCTGTCGGTCCCAAAAACAGAAATGAGCCAATCGGCTTCTTAGGATCCTTTAATCCAACACGGCCTCGTCTGACTGCCTTTGCAACAGCAGAAACCGCCTCCTCCTGTCCTATTACTCGCTTGTGAAGTATCTGTTCAAGCTTTGCAAGTCGTCCTGCCTCTGACTCAGTAAGCTTATTTACAGGTATTTTTGTCCATCCGGATACTACATCCGCTATCTCGTTTTCACCGACTACAGGCTGATTTTTTGCTCCTGTGCGGTGATTTTTCCTGATAAGCTTCTGCTGCTTATTTTCAAGCTCTTTCTTTTCTGACATAAGCGCGCTTGCACCTGTGATATCTCCTTTCGACAAAGCATCTTCCACCAGACTCTGCTTATCTGTTATCTCTTTTTTCAGGGCAAGAAGCTCGTCAGAGGATGTCAGATTTTTAAGTCTGATCCTGGCTGCTGCTTCGTCCATGAGGTCAATCGCCTTATCAGGTAAGAATCTGTCATTTATATATCGTGCAGATAGGTTTACTGCTGCTTTCACACCATCATCAGTGATGCTAACACCATGATGCTTCTCATAAAGGCCTTTTAAGCCTGTGAGTATCTCTATTGTCTCATCAACACCCGGCTCCTCAACCATAACAGGCTGAAAACGGCGCTCAAGCGCAGCATCCTTTTCCACGTATTTGCGGTATTCTTCTATGGTAGTGGCACCGATTACCTGTACCTCTCCTCTGGCAAGCGCAGGCTTTAATATGTTAGATGCATCTAACGAACCCTCAGCACCTCCTGCACCTATTATGGTGTGAAGCTCATCAATGAAAAGCAGTACATTTTTGGCATTTGAAACCTCGCTTATCACCTTCTTGATGCGCTCCTCAAACTCACCACGATACTTTGATTTGGCAACAAGTCCGGACATATCAAGAGAAACAAGTCTCTTTCCCAAAAGAATATCAGGTACATTGCCACTGACTATATCCTGCGCAAGTCCTTCCACTATAGCAGTCTTGCCCACTCCCGGCTCTCCGATCAGACACGGATTATTTTTACCACGGCGGCAAAGTATCTGGATAACGCGCTCCATCTCCTTTTTCCTGCCTATAACAGGATCAAGAAGCCCTGCCTCTGCCATATCCGTCAAATCTCTGGAATACTGATCTAATACAGGAGTGGCAGAATTATATGATGTGTTGTAGCTTTTCATCAGATCCCTGTATGCAGATGGATCCTCACCCATCGCACCAAGTATATCTATAAACAGCTTCTGACTGTTGACCCCCATGGTGTTTAAAAGTCTCGCTGCAGCACAGTCCCCCTGCAGCACTATAGCCATGAGCAGGTGTTCTGTACCTATCTCGTTGCACTCAAATCTATCGGCTTCCTCAGATGCACGCTCCAATACTCTCTGTGTCCTTGGTGAATAGCCGTCCCTGTCCAGCACTTCGATGTCATCCCCCGGTGAAATCAGGTCCTCAATCATCGAAATAAGCTTATCATACTCCACATTGCAGGCTGTAAGAACCTCTGCGGCCACACCGGTTCCCTCTTTTATAAGGCCAGCCAGTATGTGCTCTGTTCCAACATAGCTGTAATTCATTTTCTTTGATATACGTGCAGCCAAATCTATTGCTTTTTTAGCCTTACTTGTATATGGTTTCAAGTCATATCCTCCAGTCATATATTCACTAATTTAAATCGATGAACTGTAAATCGTCATCTTCGCTGTCATCTTCATTTACATTATCTGTTTTAATAGCATTATTATCATAGACAGCCGATTTTTCATTGTCGTCCTCAGAACCGTCAGCTACAGTCTCAGACGGCTTATTTCCCTCATTGACAAATCCATCAATTGCCCTTTGAAGCTGATTCTTTAAAGCATCCTCATCAGCATCGTTTTCTGTGTCAGAAACGTTTACCTGCTTCAAATCCTCTTTTAAAGCAAAATCAGACTTGTAATTTTCAGCTGCTTTCTTTAAATCAGATGTAATTTCTACGGTTCTTCCGACATAGGATGCATCGGCTGCTTCTGTACTTTCCGTGCTTTCCGTATTTTCATCTGATTCTAAAAGCTCATCAGTCTGTGACTCTTCAACGGATTCCTGAAGCTCTTCTGTATGTGATTCTTCAGCCGATTCCTGAAGCTCTTCTACCTGCGACTCTTCAACAGGTTCCTGAAGTTCTTCTATCTGTGACTCTTCAGCCGGTTCCTGAGCATCATCATTAGCTTCTATATCATTCTCTTCATCACTATTTTCTTCATTATCCTCCGCTATAGTGTCATCTTCTATAACATTGTCTTCTATATCATTATCCTCTATATCAAGCTCTTTGGTATCGTCTTCTTCATCGTCTTCATCATCATCTTCATCATTTGCTGTGCGCTTCTTATTTTTCACAACAACCACAAGAAGAAGTAATGCCAGAATAATGATAACAAGAATAAGTATTGCGGCTAAAACGAGATATTTATTGGCAATTCCCGGAACAAGCTCACTCTTTACCGCATCATTTTCTTCCTGCGCCACGGTAGGTGTACTGAGCTCGGTCCTCATATATGTGCCATCTACGCTATCATATGTATACCAGCCACTCTCACCATTGTCATTTATGGCGTATACAAGGTAAAAATCCTTTGTCTTATCATCTTTTTTTTCGGCTTTGGTCTGGTAGGCAGTTGCCACACCCTTGCCCTCTATGGAGAGCGAGACCTCATTATATCCTTCAGGCACATCATCCACCTTAGGCAGTAAAATCACTATAAAATGCGACTCGGAATTGATACGGACATACTCATACGCTGCATTCTGGGCAGCATCATATACAAAAAGCCCATTGCCGCTTTCTGACTGTAAATACACAAGTGTGATATCACCAAAGGTACCGTGAAGGGTATTGTATTCAAGGCCGTCAATCACTGTCTTCGAGTGCTCAAAGCCTTCAGGAACAACATCCTCAGGAATGTCATTTACCATAGTCCACTCTGTGCCATTTATATTGAACTTCTTCCAGTTATCCTGCTTATCCGCATTCTCCGGATCATCCTCGGCTCTTCTGGTAACTACTATATTGTATGTGCTCGTGCTGCCGTCCTCTGCTGTCACAACAACGCTTACGGTATTCTCTCCAACCTCAAGCGAATCATTGCCTGTGACAGATGTCACACTCGCCTTGGAATCAGCCGGATTTGCTGTAACCGCAAGGCTTGAACAGCTGTAATCTACTGTAGCTGTGTAATCCTTTGTCGCAGCAGAAAACTCAGGTGAAAGTGTACCTGCTGAGATAACAAGTGAGCCAAGAGATGCGTTTGAGGATTTCTTTTCCTCTTTGTTTTCATTATCTTTATTTGCATCGCTGTCATTTCCTGTATTGCTGCCCGAATTGTCCTTGTTATCCTTGTTGCTGTTTGAATCGTTGTTTGATGAAGCACTTGTTACGGTCACATTCGTGCTGGCACCTGTAATTGTACCTCCGGCATCGTTACCCTCTGCATCTCCTACTACTGTACAATACGCCTTTATAGTACAGCTTCCTGCGCCCTTCGCCGTAAATGAAAATGACTGCGATGTAGGATATCCGGCAGCGTCACCAATATTTGCCACACCATCGCCTCCGTTACTCAGCACTCCCTCGTCAGAGCTTGAGATAACTACTGTACCAAAGTATCCTGACGGCATAGAAACCGTCACCTTGACTGTTTTTCCAACAGCTACAGAGCTTGAGCTGACACTTAATCCAAGTCCCTGCGCATATACATGCTCGGTAGGTGCGAAAACAAGCATCACCGCCATAACAAGTGATAATATACATCCAAATAATTTCTTCATATTTTTCCTCACATTTCTAATTCTGCGATATCTTTGATTTGCCCAGTATGTGTCTGTTCATGATTATCATATCAAGGGCATTTCCACCATCGCCCTTTCTGTTAGCATCAGCTGCCTCCAGATAAGAACCGGTGAGTGTTCCCTTTCCTAAAATATGTCTGTTGAGCTTAATCATATCAAGTGCATTTACAGCACCGTCACCATTGATATCTCCATATACAACAATATCATATGTCTTTTTCAGATTGCCTGATGCGTCATAAACAGCCACTTTATTGCCTGTTGCAACTTTTCCGCTGTTTTCTGAGCCCGAGCTTGTCAGAAGCTTTACAGTTCCTGATGCTGATACTGCTATATTCTTCACAAAATCAGCTGCACCGGTTCCAGGCTCAATGCCTGTAATGTAAGTGCCTATACTGTATTTACCTGATGTAATATTTACATCTGTATTATTCTGGTTATTATTGCCACCGGAATTATTATTATCTGCCGGTGCCGCCTGCCTGTTAATATTGATAGTGTATGTTCTTGTATCACCGCTTTGCGACTTGCAATTTACCTTGATTGTATTATTTCCGACAGCAAGTGAATAGCTTCCTGTGCCAGAAACGCCACTGTTACCCGATACCGCATCTGCAGAAACAGTCACTGAGCTTATTGCATTTGAAACAACAGCAGAATAGCTTGTGGTCGCTCCATTGAAGGCCGGTGTGAGTGCTACTCCGCTTATTGCAAGCGACTGCAGATAGTTATTGGTATCACCGGCTTTATTAAAGCCTACTGCTGATGATGGCATATTATTGTATACAGGTATTTTGAATACAAAGGCCTGATTCTTGTCTGAATATCCTTTGGCCAGGCTCTGTCCCTCAGTAAGTGCAGCTGTGACATTGCCCATATACTGATGGAAATACAGTGAGCTTGTATTTACTACATTAAACTTCTCAAAATACAGTGTATTCTGGCCTTTATTGATATAGTTGCTGCCCACCTTTACTGCTCCGCCGCTTATGGACTTTGCTCTTGTATTCCAGCCCTGTTGCTTTGCGAAAGACAGACCATTTTTGTAAATCTGGTCCTTTGTGCTTCCTGTTGCCTTAAAATTGAAATAATTATAGTAGCCTTCGTATCCGGAATATGTACCCGAAATAAGAGGGCTCGTTCCCTTTTGTCCCTGCTCCTGCTTTATACGCGATGCTATATGGTATGCACTTACTCCACTGCTCTTTGCCACATCCATGAAGGTGCTTGCATAATTGATTTTCTCACCATTGTTGGAATAGGTCTTTGTGCCCTCCATAAATGTGCCTTTTATTATAGACTGAACACCTGCAAGTGCCTCGTTTGGGCTGTATGCAAGGCTCTGAAACTGGAAAATATTGGTCTCATCAAGGAAATTCCTTGGATCCATGAGATAAGCAATATAAGCACTGCTTGCTGACACCCAGCCCGGCTCATACTCAACCCACGTATTTGTTGACCAGTTATATGCTCCGGCAGCTGTGGATTTCTTGGCATTGTCTGCTGATTTAGATACCAGATTAAGTCCGTTTACGCTCTCATTTTCAATCACCGTATCCCAATTCAGTCCTGTATTTACAGCCTCAAAGGTCCAGTTTGGAAATTTATTGTGAAGAGCCGTGAGGTTTGGGATATAACTGTCAGGGAAGCCGGCATTCTTCATAGCCGTGACAAAATCAGTATTGTCTCCGCTATTATTGTATGTCACCTTTATGTATGTGCTGATAGTCCAGCCCGTAAATGCCTTGCCGTTTAACGTACCCTTGACATTGTACCAGACCACACCGTTTACCTTTGTCTCTCCTATTATGTCAACCTGATGATTCCAGTTGAGTGAGACTACCTTGGTAGTGCCGGATGTGCCTGCTGCATTGCGGACATACACATTGCCGCCGGTAATCGTACCTGTTGCATATGCTCCCGATGCGGTTGCAAGAGCAAGCTGCTCCTCATTATTCTGCTGTATGGCATCCGCATTGCCGGTATCTGCCGAAATATCCCCTGTCACTGCATTGTCTGATGCAGCTGTGCCGGTACCTGCTGATACAAAATCAGACCTGATATAGCTGACACACTCCTCGTTATTTGCTGCCAGATTGTACTTTGCCTTGTACCACACCTTGCCGTCTGAGCCTGTGGTCTGCTCAAGAATAGTGATATCCTTGCCGTTTGACAGCTTGTGCTCCAGCTCATATTCTGTTCCCGGTCCGCTTCTCGCCGCTACCCAGTATCTCTCATCACATACAACCTTCGCCGCCTGGTCCGCATAGACTGCTATGCTGCTGTATGGCGCCAGATCACATGCGGCCAATGACAATGTAACGACAGAGGCTGCCAGAAATTTATTTATCTTTATCATCAAATCCCATCTTTCTTATGTGCATTGTTTACATTAATCCATTATCCATTTAATTATAATAGAATACGACCTTTGTATCAATGTATTCGGCAGAAATTTATTATTTTTTTATTAATAATATAAAAAAACTCCCTTCAACGCGCAGCACGTGCTTACATTTCAGGGAGTTGTCTGATTCATATTCTGCTTATTCTTGCTGTCTTATGTCGCTTTTTCTAGCTGAACAGTGATTTTATCTTATCCCATAAATCCATGAAAAAATTACCAATCTTTTCCCAGAATCCCGGGTCATTTATCTTGTCGCCAAGCTTTGATGCCCAGTCCTGTGCCTGGTTGATGACTGAATCCCAGTCGATATTGGCATCCTTAAGCTTCATTAAAAGAGATGTGAGCTTTGCGATATCATCGTCAGAAAGCTTGAGGTCATAATCCTTTGCTGCCTCCTTTATCGCATCCTTTATCTGGCTCTCATCCTTAAGCCTTCCATCAGCGAGCTGCTTCTTTAGGTCTGCAATCATTGCCTCGATATCCTGTGAATCACCGTCAATGCTCTTGTTGAGCTCGCCCGTTGTGACAAGCTCATCCATAGCTGCGTCTGTCACCTTGTCATCAAGCTTCTTGCCCGTCATCTCCTCATACGCCTTGAGGGTGCCTACCAGTGCCGCCGTTCCTGAAATAGGGAAAGGTCCTGCAACTATGATTTTGGCATCAGCTATGCCTGCTGTGGCAAGCGCATTCTTGTACATACCTACCGTACAATAATTGATATTGTGCGTGGAAACACTAAGACCTGCACCCTTTGTATCCTCTGTAATGAGCACTGATGAGAGTGACCTTGTACCAATCTCACTCTTGCTGATGTATGAATCAAGGTACTTGTGCTCCTCATCGTTATTTACATAGACCACATCATATTTGTCCAGATCTGTGAGCTCGATTCCCATAAATCCAAGCACAGTCGCTCTCTGATCCGGTGTGAGGTCTGCTCCAAGGCTTAAGTATGGCTTATCGTTTTTGCTGATAGTCACCTTGTCATTTGCCTCGCCGCCTGCTGCCGTGGTGCTGTCTGCAGTGCTATTATCGGCTGCAGCACTGCTGTCACCCGCCGATGCTTCAACACTTGCAGCCGTATCAGTCTGTGTAGCGTTCTCTGTTGCAAATACAGCCGGATTCATCGTAAAAAGTGTAACCGCAGCGAGCACGCCACATACAATACTCTTTGCTTTTTTCTTTATTAATCTAATCATTTTTCCTCCAATCTACTGCTCTATATCATACGAAATTGTAAAGTTTCTTCCGTCGAAGCTGACATCTGCCATGCTTCCGCATACCACAGGCATCATCGGCGACATATGGCCTATATCCAGGTCCATGATAATCGGCACATCAAACTCTCTAAGCAGTGATGAAAGTGCCTGTCTGTGGTCTATGCCAAACATTTCCTCTCCAAAGTGCGCCGGACGTCCGATAAGAAAGCCCTTAACATTTGAAAACCATCCGGCATTTTTCATCTGCCACATGGCTCTTCTCATGCCCATTACATTAAGGTCACAAGCCTCAAGGAACCATATGATGCCATCATCACTGTAGCGCTCATTAAATTCTCTTACATGGTCAAACGATGTGCCAAGCAGATTTATAAGGCAGTCCATGCAGCCTCCGAGCAGCCTGCCTCTCATGGAAAGCCTGCTTTCCTTTGCCGCCGCAGGAATAGAGCTGATGCACGACCTTTCAGTCAGATTGTAGCCCACAAAAGGAGCATTCTCATCCTTTATCGATTCCTTCTCCCACATAGGGTAATTGGTAAACGAAAGCTTTCTGCCACAAAGCAGATCAAACGCATCTGTAAGCGACTCATGCCACACCTCCATGCCAAAGCTGCCTGCACACGGCCCGTAAATACCTGCTGTGTCAGCAATGGTTGCCTCCAAAAATGTGAAATTCGTGTTGTCGGAATAGCCCATGTACCATTTCGGCTTTGATTGCTTCACGCGCTCAAAATCAATATAAGGCACCACCTCGCACATCAGCTCTCCGCCACCACAGGATATAAGCACATCGCTGTTAGCAGAAGCATAGCTCTCATTCAGCTCCTCTGCACACTTCTTCGGTGTATTGCTGATGCCTATGCCGCTGTCACACCTGCAGTTTGGTCCTTCTATCGTCCTATAGCCCATGCTGTGAAACCTTTTGATAGCGTTGTCAAAGGCGCTCTTATACGGCTCTGTTGTACAGCCCATCGAAGGCGCCACAAAACCAATTGTTCCTCTATCCTTTAGAAATTCAGGGTATCTCATGTCTCTATCATCCTATCACTGTTATTTACATATCTAAGCTTCTGTCTGAAGTAAAATATGTAGGACTTTATCATTTCTGTCCAGGTCATCTTACTGTCATAATTAAATGTCGTCGTGTACTGCACATGCTGTCTGTTGCACCAGTTGTATATGTCATGCAGACTTATCGAATCAACATACTTCATATTGTTCATAAACACCTTTACCTTTGAAAGTTCATCCTCGCTGTCAATGTAAAGGTGAAAGATGGTATTCGGACATTCAATTATTATCTGCTGTTCTCCTATATTTCTCATCACTGTATCCTCTATTGAATAATGCAGCCTGTGTGATTTAAACACATTATCGTTTGTCACATCAGGATGTGAGTAATAACAAAATATCGTAACTGTTCAGTACCTTCACAGTTACAAAATATTACATAACCATAGTACTACAGCGGCGTCACAAAATCCAGTCATTTTTGCCTGCCAATTCTTACTATTTTATTAAGAAATCCGGTAGATATTATACTCCCTCGCAGTCAAATGCCGGTATGAAGCTGTCCTTTGCCACGTCCCCTTCCTGTATAAATGCATTCGTGATACCTATTTTAATAGCATAGTCAATAAGCCTTTCATACTCTCTCCTCGTCACTGTGCGGTTTATCTCCGGATAATCCTTTAAAGCAATCGGCGTAAACTGGCTCATCATGCTTATGTATATGCTATTTTGATATGTGTCATGCAGATATTTAAGTATAGCCTTTGCATCATTCACGTGCCCCGGCAACAGAAGCTGTCGCACTATAACACCCTTTTGTATAAGTCCTGTCGCATCGTCAATCACGACATCCGGCTGCTGCCTGACCATCTCTGAAAGTGCCTGCTTTGCGACAGACGGATAATCCTTTGCTCTTGAATACTTTGCCGAAAGCGCGCTGTCCATATATTTAAAATCGGGAAGATACACATCCACAATCCCTTCAAGCAGCTTTAGCTCCTTCGCATCTTCATATCCGCTCGTATTGTATACAATAGGAAGCTCCATGCCGCGGCGCCTTGCATCGCTTACCGCCCACACTATATCCGGGATATACTGCCCCGGTGTGACAAGATTGATGTTATTTGCACCTTTGTCCGCCAGTTCTATGAAGATATCACTCAGCCTCTCTTTACTTATCACCTTTCCCGCTTTTCCGTCTGAAATCTCCCTGTTTTGACAGAACACGCAGTGTAAGCTGCAGCCCGAGAAAAATACTGCTCCGCTTCCTTTTTCCCCTGATATGCATGGCTCCTCCCAGTAATGAAGCGCTGCGCGCGCCACCCTTATTTCAGCTGAAACGCCACATACACCTTTTTGTCCGGTACTCCTGTTAATGCCACATTTTCTTGGACACAGTAAGCAATTCTCGTATTTATTCATAATTTTCATTTTAACCCTTGCTAAAAATAATGTTTGATACTACAATCTATATGATTATGCGGTGCATACACCATGCACCTTTACTAGTCATTTTAAAATTATACCATAACTATTCTCGCAGAAGAGAAATAGTTAAAATACACAATAAGGAGATTACAATGAATCAGTCAAACTGTATCGTCGCCCAGTCAGGCGGCCCAACTGTTGCAATCAACGCAAGCCTTGCAGGAGTCATCGCAGGAGTAAAAAGCTCTGAGAAATACGATATCTGCTATGGCGCCGTAAACGGAATACTCGGCATATTAAATGAGAATTATCTCAATCTGTCAGATATCTTTGCAGATGATGCTAATCTCGAAAAGCTAAAAACCACACCTGCCATGTATCTTGGCTCATGCCGTCACAAGCTCCCGGATTACAAGGATGATGATTCACCATATGTATACATCTTCCACCAGTTCGATAAGCTTTCCATAAAGGCTTTCTTCTACATCGGTGGAAATGATTCGATGGATACCGTATTAAAGTTATCCGATTATGCAAAAAAAATCAACAGTGATGTGAAAATTGTAGGAATTCCAAAGACCATCGACAATGACCTGTGCATGACAGACCACACTCCGGGCTTTGGCTCTGCCGCCAAATACATCGCATCAAGCATGCTTGAGATAGCCCATGACACCTTTATCTATGCTGTTAAGAGTGTGACAATCGTTGAAATCATGGGGCGTGACGCAGGATGGCTCACTGCCGCTTCCGCTCTCGCTCGTAATGAGTACAATACAGCTCCTCAGTTTATCTATCTGCCTGAGGTAGATTTTGACAAGGACAAATTTGTTGCCGATATAAAAGAAGCCCTCGAGCACACTAACAATGTAATAGTTGCCGTATCCGAAGGAATACATGACGCAGAAGGCTCATACATTACATCATCAAAGGCCGCATGCGACCAGTTCGGACACCAGCAGCTAAGCGGTGCCGGAAAAGCTCTTGAGTTCATCGTAAAGGAAAACATCGGTGTCAAGGTGCGCTCTGTAGAGGTAAACGTGCTCCAGCGCTGTGCCTCACACCTTGCATCATTAACCGATATTGAGGAATCATTTGCTCAGGGTAAAAAGGGTGTTGCGATTGCAGCAGAGGGTGTGACCGCATCAATGGTATGCTTGAAGCGCATCTCAAATGATCCTTATCAGGTGGAATACACATATTCTGCTATCAAGGATATCGCAAACGAGGCCAAGTCTGTGCCAAGAGAGTGGATTAATGATGCGGGCAATGATGTGAAGCCTGAGCTTATCGAATACTTAAAGCCACTTATTCAGGGAGAAACCGCTGTAGCCTACAAGAATGGTCTGCCTGACTATATGGACGTCTCACATCTTCACAGATGTAACTGATATTGAGCTGCTGCCTGCACCCTGATGTGGGCAGTAACAGCATATCTCCAAGGAGGTCGATTTACATGAAGAAAAAAGTGCTTATAACCTGCGCCGTTGTGCTTGGTGTGCTTTTGGCTGTTTATCTTGGCTTTGCCTTTTATTTTAGCAGCCACTATCTGTTCAACACAAAGATTAATTCTGTAAAATATGCAGGAAAAACCGCAAAAGAGGCATTAGAAAAAAATACAGCCCTAAGCCGCGACTATCTGCTCACAATCACTGACAGAAAGGGCAACAGCTTCTCACTCAAGGGACCTGATTTTTCCTACGAATATGTCTCAAACGGTGATGAGGAACAAATTTTAAAAAGCCAGAATGCTTTTACATGGCCTGTCAGTCTTTTCAAAGCTCAAAGCTATACTCTAAAGGGTTCATCCAAATATGACGATGCTGCTTTGGAGGAAAAGCTCAAGGCGCTTGATATTTTTAGTGATGACTACATTGAAAATCCTGAGGATGCCCACATCGAGATAAAAGACGGCAAATACGATGTGATTGAAGAGAAAAATGGCTGCAAACCGATATATGACAGCATCCTTGCCGAGATAAAGGACGCCCTGGACAACGAGCTCCCAAAGCTTACCTTAAGTGATAACTGTTATGAAGCTCCAAAAATCACAAAAAACAGTGATACTATCAAAAATGAAAAAGAAGCCCTCGACAAATACACCGCTTCAACCGTCACTTACAAAATTGAAGGTGCCGACGAGAAGCTTGACTCAGCCAAAATCCTTGATATGCTAAGCATCTCAGATGACGGCAGCGTAAGCATAGATGATGCCAAGGTCACTAAATATGTCCAGCAGCTTGCTTCCAAGTACAATACCTTCGGCCGCAAACGCTCATTCAAGACATCGTCCGGTGATACTATTGAAATAGGTGGTGGAGACTACGGATGGGTAGTCAGCAAGAAAAATGAGAAAGCCCAGCTCCTTTCAGATTTAGAGGGAGGCAAGCCAGTGGAAAGAGAGCCTGTTTACGAGCAGACAGCACTCTACCGAGGCGCTGACGACATAGGTAATACATACATAGAGATTGACTACACAAAGCAGCACATGTGGTATTACAAGGATGGTGCTCTCCAGATGGAGTCTGATTTCGTATCAGGTAATCTCGCCCGTCAGAATGGTTCCGTAGATGGTGTATACAAGATTGTTTACAAGCAGAGAAATGCTACTCTTGTCGGCGAGGGATACTCTTCTCCTGTCAGCTATTTCATGCCGTTTGCCTACAATATAGGTATCCATGATGCCAGCTGGCGTGATACCTTCGGAGGAACTATTTACAAAACCTCCGGCTCACACGGATGTATCAATGTGCCGCCTGCTTTTGCAGAGCAGCTGTTCAACGCTGTGGATAAGGGCACTCCTGTTGTTGCCTACTACAGAGAGGCTGTCACTCTGACAAACAATGCTGCAAAGATGTCCAATGCATACTCGTATGTGGCTCCTGATGCTGCACAATAATTAATAATATTGGCCCACCCGGCAGAGGTGCTCCCGACGAGCTAACGCTACGCAGCTAAGGTACTGTACGAATTATGCTTTTTATGGTTTCTATGCTTGACGAAACCGTCGAAACGCGCCGTCCATGGCGCGGTTTCTCCTTGCCCCGACGTCCATGCCGGGGCATTTCTGCGTTTCATGGGCATAATTCTACAGTATCTAAGCTGCTGCGCTAGCCGCTCTTTCGGGAGCACCTCTGCCGGGCGGGCCAATCCCCATGTGCCGGTCGCTTTTTCTTACTCTTTCGCTATATTCATGCGATTCTTCCATCTGAAAGTGTGTTAAAATCTGCTTACATTGAAGTATTTTCCACTACTCCAGTAACAAAATGTCAATAGTTGTTTAATCATTGCCTGCCACTTTATCAAGAAGTCTTGCGGAAGTCCGCTTTGCTTCCCTTGTAGCATGGGCATAGACATTCATGGTGGTACTCACGTCTGAGTGTCCTAACAGTTCCTGCACATCCTTAGGCTGAGCCCCGTTGGATAAGAGGTTTGTCGTGTAGGTATGCCTTAATGTGTGGAAATGGAAACCTTCAAGCTCCGGCACATTTTCTGTCATTCCCAAATGGTAATACTCGTAATGCACCCGATTCTTTTCCATTACCTCTCTGTAAAAATTCCGCTGATAAAGTTCTCCATACTGAAAACGATTTACTTACTAAGAAAAAAGAGCTTGAAAGCAAGATTGCCACCAAAGAGGAAGAGATCCGAACTCTCAAAGCCAGATTATCCAATATCGTCAGACAGCATGAATTTGCAACAGTACAAGACTTCTACACAGCATTCTATACTGCACAGCGTGCCTTTGACGCATATCAGAAAGAACGTTCTAAGTGGGAAGAAGCATACGGAGAAAAAGTTACTCCAAAGTTCGAAACCATACACGACAAAATAAAAAGATATCAGGAAAAGTCTGACAACCAGAACGCCAATCGACCTTATCAAAGCAAAGATAAAGGGGCGAGATAATCGCCCCTCAATTTCATTGCTTAATTTTTTCAAAAATGAAGTTCAGAACACTCATCATCAAGAAATCACACTAAACTTCCATTATTGAAATCAATTTGATTAATTGCTATAGTAATCAGCTCTTCAATATTTGATAGCTATATAATTTTTTCATATTTTCACTTTTTCTTCTCTCAGCCTCTTCCAGCGCCTCATTATATAAACTCTTGTCAGAATATACTTTATCCCGAGGATATACAATACTTTCGATAATACCATGAAACAAATCATCATAAGCCATTTCTTTCGTATAGCCATCACCAACATTTCCTGCATCAATTTGTGCGTATAATTCATCCAGATGCTGCTGGAAATATGTTTGAAAATCATCATGGTTATCTGTTTTAATCAAGACAAGAGATTCCCCTTCAAAAGTATCACATGCGCGCAATTTATTAATCGAATATTCCTTTAAAAAATCAATAAAAGAATCTAAATCATAAACTCGATTGAATATAGGCATCAAACGTTCCTTCACATATAAAGCCGTCGCTGAAATAATCTCTTCCATTGTATCTTCGGTATATTCAAAACTTACTCTTGCTTCATTTCGTGGAAGGAATGAATTTAAATCCTGTCCAGCATACAATATTGATTTTTTATCGATAGAAGAATGATAGGTAGAAATAATTCCTGCAGTAAGGAAAAATCCTTTTGCCCCTTTATTCCATGCCGGAGCTGTTTTTACTCCAAAAAAAGCCATCAAATCTTCGTTGAGCATTTTAACAAAAACATTCAATTTTGAGCAATATCGAAAACCCTCTGTTTGAAATGTTTCACCAAAAATAAGTTTAAACTGTGAATTAAACGACATAAAAAATCTCCTTTGTTATAGTCCAAACATCAACCTGTATGCAAGATAGAATGATGCGACATCATCTGCAATTCCGCCACCACCTGTAATCACATCTTCTGCAAGTGTTCCTCCAACGATAAGAACAGCTGCTACAGTTCCTGCGCTCCCCCTTTTCTATCAAATTGACTTGTACAAAAACACTACTATTGTATGATATAATTCGTTATATTTCAATAATTTTCCACCTCTTTTATATCTTTTGCACTTTTGCAAAAAACGCAGTAACATCGTCATTATAACCGACAATGTATTAAAAGCATTTCATCCAGTTACAATTGCCATTTTTATAATTTGTTATTAGTTGCCACCAGATTTTCTTTCACTTGTATTTTCCCTTATGAGGGTTCATAATCAAGGGTAAAATGATATAACACGATACAAGATGTGATGGAGAGAACACCAATGAAAAGTTTAGCATTTTCAATGGATTAACGAGTTTTCCATAACAAAATATAACAGTTATTAAATGCTATAGATTTCGTCATTTGAGAACTGGGGTTTATCAACCTTTCCTCTTATTATTAAAATCGCTTACTCCAAACAAAGCAAATACGAAAGAGACAATAATAATTGAAATAGTAGTCGCTGAAATGGACTGCATGAAATAGTCTACGATTCTCAATCCCATAAATGTCGCAAATGTATCTAACAAAAGATACATAATAACAGCAGATTGTTTATCTATCTTTTCAAGCATAAGCAATGCTTTTGGTAACACATCAGCAAGCAAACTAAATGGGTATGAAATAATTGTTGCAATTATAAAGAATAGAATAATGCTTCCAACAGACGTATAGTAAAAACCAAATAATCTCATTATAGCTCGATTATCCGAAAAATCTCGGAAGCCTTAATTTTACTATATTTGTTATCAGAAGGTTGTTCTGCTCGCAACGCTCACAGAACAACTTTCTCACTAACTTCGCGCTTACGCACTCATTAAGTGTTCAATGATTACTCGATAACTGTAGCAACACGTCCAGATTCTACTGTACGTCCACCATCACGGACTTTGGTTTCGTGATATTCGATTATTTGAAACTAATTTGTGCGGTTCTGTTGTCTAAAGTAGCTTATTTTTGCTGAGGAATTAGTGCTTTATAAAAATCTTGTAGCCAAAATGTAGCCAATTAACGTTTAGATAAGCACAGGCAAATGAATTTCAATAATTCTTTCAAAATAACATAATCACTTTAATATAAATAAGTTATGTTATTTTAAAATATATCTGCCTTCTTCTTTATATATTTCTTGCTTACCGTCAACACAAAATGCTGGTCTGATACCATTCATATCGTATGCATTCGTGCTTCCAATTTCACCTTCCGGTCCTACTGCATATACACAAGAATCATATGTAGAATCCGCACTTCTTAACCACCAACTTACAGTAAACTTTCCATTATTCGTAGTAGCAAAACGATTCTTATTATCTTTAAAATACAACAATGGCACCCCTTCAACTCCGACATGCCCATTTTTTTTATATCCAAGTTCAGTAAAAGACAACAAAAACACTTTTCTTACAATAGTTATCACGCTATCATCTATTTGATTCAAGCATCGTTCATCTAAAATCTCTATTTCCGAATCTTGAATTAAGCAACGAGTTTGAATAGGTAAATTATCAAAAAACTCTCCCATTAAGTAATTATCAATTTCACTTTCTTCATAGTAAGCCGAATAATCACTAACTCTTCTATTCTCTGGAAGAATTTCTTTTCTTAACAAAAGTGTTTTACCATTATAATCATTAGTTAATACAATATATGGAACAAATCCTGTTTTTTCTTCAATATATATGATTGGTTCAATTTTACATTTTTCAGAATATGCCAAATCACTTATTGTATTATATTCCTCGGTTACTGCTTGTCTTTTACTACAAGCATTTAATAGAACTCCAAGAACAATTGCTAATACTACTACTTTATACGTTTTTCTGAACATTTATGTGGCTCCTTAATTTCTCTGCTTTTTACGTCTTATTTTTGTAAATGCCATACACATCACTATACTTACCATGATTACAGCCATTAGACTACAAAATCCAACTGCAGATTCGTCTCCTGTTGAAACAGATTCTATCTTTTCTCCTCCATTTTCATTTATTCCCGAACCAGAATTATTACCTGTATTATTATCTTTTCCCGAATCAGGATTTTCTGGGTTCGCTGATTCTCCATCTTTTTCAAATTTTGCAACTAAAAGGGTATCTTTTTCTACACAAAAACGATATTGTGTTTCTTGCGAAATTAATTTATCATTCTCATACCAACCAACAAATTGGTAACCTTCTTTAGCAACCGCTTCAACTTTTGCAAAATTTCCTTCTTGTCTAATTCCTTGACCTATAGCAATACCATGTTCATCCGAATCAACTTCTACTGTCACCATATAATAAGCAGATTTTGCATCTTCACCACTTAAATTTTGATCAGGATTAATTTCTTTACCATCAGGTGACTTCAACTCATACTCTGTAGTTGAACCTTCTATTTCATTATTTTGTTCATCATCTACATAAGCAGGAACAACTGCATTAAACACATCATTTTTATTCAAATTTATATCTTTATAATTAACGACTCTTGTAATATCACCTGCTGTAGAAGAAAATTCATTTATCGAGTAATTCATTGTTCCGTTATCTGTAGCTGTTAATTTTATCTGATACGATGCATTTGTTGGAAGATAAACTATTTTCTCATCATCTTCATTCAAACTTGCCACAACAGTCCCATTTTTAATTTCCTGTGGTATATCATCTACAATCCTTGCTTGTAATATATTTTCACTATCATATACTTCTACATCTATCGGACAATTAATATGTATAACACGATAGTTACCATTTCCGTCAAACTCTGTTGGTGAAGATGTATAGTTCTCATCTTGTGACATTAACCATGCCATACATAATTCTGGATAATGAGCTGCTCCCAAAGTTTTCGCATTACTAACACCTGTCACTGTTAGATTAGGGTGTGAAACAACAAAAATAACTAACATTTCTGCAACAGCTCCTGCAAATTCTTTCAATGCTGAAGGGCTGTAATTATTAATCCCCGCTTCATTCAATGCTTCTTCCATTACATCTTCAATTACTTTTTTCACACTAGCATCTGGATGTGGATTCAATGCTGCAATCACAATTTCTCCAAGCGTATCCACACTACACAGTTTCTCTAAAAACAAATCAAAAAACTTATTAATTCTTTGTATTGGTTGATCTGGAAACATCGTTCCATATTTAACAGTGAAAATAGTGCGAATACCATTTTGCAATTCTTTCACATAATTATCACGTGTTTTTACTCTTTCCTTTGTCAGTTTATTGATTGTAGTATCTAAATATTCCGCTTGAATTGACTTATTATTCTCATCATTTTGTACCGGACTTTTTCCTCCTGGCAAAAGATACTTTACATCAATTTTTTTCATCACAAAATCATCAACAGCATATTTTCCTATCTCATTTTTGCTCGACATTTTATCATAGAACTGCTCCATTGCATTTTTTTTCGCAGCGTAATTATTTCCATCAGAAATTTTATCTGGCAAGAAATAATCGCCTCCAAAACGAGTAAAATCTAATGCAGACATAGCAACTTTAGTTACCGGGTCGTTTTTATTAATGATATTATAAATATTATTATATTTTAGCCTATTCTTAATTTCAGATTTTGTAGCTCCCATTGGTGTCTCAAAACAATAAGCGTACAAATCTTCCTTTTTAAGAACTACACCATCACCTAATTTTTCTCCATCATCAAGTGCACCTGCCACTAAGTTTGCTGTTGCAGCTGCACGACTATATCCTGTTAACCATATTTTTATATCTCCTGAAATTTTATTTTCTCTAATATATGATTTCAAAAAGTCTAAAACTTGTTTTTTAGCCTGTGCAAATCCATAATGCTGGCCACTCTTACCAAGTGTAAAGTTTCCTGCCCACTCACTTTCATAACCACCACCACGTACGGCTACGGCCATCAAAGTACATTCTTTATCATCTATACTTAATTTTTTATCTCCCTTTTCGGAAAAGTGTTCCTACTGTATATAAACTCATTTTTATACGTTTTCCACTATTTTTATTCATTTTTCCATAATGGGGAGTTCGTTTTACACTAAGTTGTCGTGCAATTTATTAGAATGGAATTTTTGAAAGGCTACTTCACTTGGATAGTGAGGTAGCCCATTATTTAATGATAATCCTTGTATAAGCTGCGAGCCAATTTATACATTTCGATTTGTTTGTAAATTTCTTCTAACTGTTCACTACTAAGTTCATTTAAGTATTCTTCTTGCTTGGCTAAAGTATATAATTCAGGATTTCTGTAGTCACAAAGGTTCTGAATGTGTCTCATCGCTTTTACCAGTGTATATTTATCAGATTCTTCCAGTGCTTCTTTCTCATATATTTCTTGCATATCATAATTATAGTGCATTGCTGGAATTATGCCTGTATGGTCAGTTTTTTGTTGACATGACTGACCTCCGAGTATTACCATGTGGTCTTTTTCATCACTTGGATTCCAATAAATGTATAAAAAGCTAGGTAAGTGATTTAGCTCTTTGATAATTTGTGATGCTGTCATAATATTTATGCTCCTTTACGTTGTAAACATGTCAATTAGATTTTAAACCTGTCCAATCATGTTCTCTGTTTGCTACTAATTCAAGAATGAATGCAAGCAGTAGAAGTAAACCATCATCTTCATTTTCAATGCCATATTTTCTTCTCTCTTGTCCTCTAATCCAAACACTGTATTTAGCTAATGCCTTATTCCAATCAGCATAGTTATATGGCATGTTGTCGGAGAAGGTGTTTGACAAATTATCTTTGTATTTTTCTCTTATATACTGCAAAATGTTTTCATTTTCAATCTGTGTTTCAATTTCTGAAATGGTTTCTTTGTATCCACATGATACTAAATCAATTATTTCAAAACCTAATAATTCTAGTCTGTCTACACCTGTGTATGGTTCATGTTTTTCATTACTCATAATGTATGCCCTCCTTAATACTTGTCTGTGTATGATGTATTCTCAACTCCTTTATTGTTGAGATTGTAAACCAT
Source organism: Agathobacter sp. (assembly GCF_977054825.1). Taxonomy (NCBI): domain Bacteria; kingdom Bacillati; phylum Bacillota; class Clostridia; order Lachnospirales; family Lachnospiraceae; genus Agathobacter; species Agathobacter sp. The sequence continues at coordinate 9,046 of NZ_CDRTEH010000025.1, read as the reverse complement.
TTTGTCTAAACGAGCCTTCCAAAATGCCTTAAACCACTTGGTATCCCCAAACCATTTTACAATAGTTGGACTGATTGCATAATAACACTTAATAAATAGCCGACCATACCATGTGGTATCCAATGTATAATCTCTGAATCTTCTAAGTGTCCATACCTCCGGACAGTCATAGGAACCATATACACATGTGGCTACATAACAACCTTTACTTGGTTCTGGTTTGTATATTTCAGCATGCCTTGACTCTGGTAATATTTCTTTTAAGAATGCTATTCTTTCTTGCCAGTTATCAATATAACGATGATTATATAAATATTCTATTGCAGATAATATCAAATCCTGTGCAAACTTGTTATTAACAATGTACTCTCTAGGTACTGCTGATAAGTACTCTTTATATCCTCCACATTGAGGACCTCTTGTTAAAAACTCAGTATATATTTCTTTTTCATACATAGGTTTATCATGTGCATTTGCAAGTTGTATAATCTTTTCTCCTAATGAAACACTTTTCATTGGTCCATACTTCCAATCCATGAGCCAACCATCTATATTGTCAGAGTCATACTTTTCTAATAATTGACTTATATACCAATAATCATGTGCATCCTTATTATCTGTTATTGCTTCTTCTGCTAATTTATATATACCAGTTTCATGAAATAATGCAATTATCTGTTCTTCTCCATTTTCAGACTGAATAATAATGTTTTTAAGTGCATCCAATAGGTCATTTGAATAGTAATGTTTATCCAATAATTCCCTTCTTGCAATCCTTAATAATCCTTGTGTATTATCTTTTACTTGTTGAATAACTACATTTGCTCCAGCAAAGTTATTATTGTTTGTAATGTATGTATTATAATTGTTAATTGCTTTTTCGGTAATAAATGCTGTTCCACAGTATTTACATATTCCAGCCTCTTTTGTGTCATCTACCTCAATGTTTGCACCACATTGTGTACATTTAGCGGCTACTAATGGCATAATAAAATCCCCCTTGTCATTTGATATCTATATTTTACCACATGACTAGGGGGATTGGTAGGCTATTTTCTTTCTTTGATGACGGCTTCGATAACATCTATGTATTTTTGAGGCAAGTTGAATGCTTTATAAAGCTCCTCATCGGTGTAGATGTGGTCAAACTTACCTGTTGGAGGGGCTGGGACAAATCGGAAATAGTCATTGTCAAAAGTAACTGTTAATTTAGAAATATTACACAACAAAAAAAATCTTGTAAATTTACAATTTATCCATGATATAAATGCTTCACACTCTGATTTATCATCTGAACTGAATATATTTTGACTTACGCCAGCAGTATAGTCTGATTGGTTTTCTAACAAATAACCTGCGCCAACTACCTTACACTTTCCATCAATTGTTAACAAAACCCTATCCCATGGACTTGCTCCACCAAGGCTAAAAAGTTTATTTACAGAGTATTTATATCTTTCATCTAATTTGTTACTGTCAATTTTATATTGTTGAAATTTATCAATATACATGTGAATTTCATTGCAAACATTTATTAGTGATTGTCTACTTCTTATATTTCTGACATTTTCACTATTAAAGTAAGGTTGTAGTCTGGATTTATTAACTACCTTACATTTATCATGTTCTACTTTGTCAAGAATGTAGTAACATACACCATCAATCTGTCCAATTTTAAATACATCAGATACATCGGGATAGAAGCAAACGTAACTCATGTGCGGTACATATAATTCTCTAAATTGCTTATAATTGATATTCTTACTTGCACAACCACTATAATCATCTGCGGTTGTCTGCCACTTAGCGGGTGTTATCATTACTGTATATTTGTTCGATATTTTATAACCTAGGTCTACAAAATCTAAGTCCATTCCTTTATTATATGGTGGGTTGCTGATGACTACATCAAATTTCATTGTGTTAAACTCCTTCTTTAATCTCTCATATAAGAATGTTTTATCTGCATTTTGCATTACTGCTAAGTAATTGCTTTCAAAACTGATGATATTATTCTCACCTTGAATCGTGCCATAAACTGTTCTTGTTGACATTAGCTGACACATACCATTCGGAGATATGCCATATAGCTGGTTTTGAAGTATGTGTTTTCTACGTTCTGCTTTGTCTGGAAAGTCTTGTATCATTGATGGTGTTTCCATGAGCTTTAAGTATATCTCATGCAAGAATACACCACTTTTACATGCTGGGTCTAAGAAAGTGGTGTCTTTGTTCCATACTTCTTCTGGCAATATATTGGTCATATCTTTTGCAATCGGTATCGGTGTATATATCTGACTGTCTTTTCCTGTTCCGGCTCTGTCGGATAACATTCCAAGGATGTTTTCTGTATGTGACATTTTAAATCCTCCAATAAACTTAAAATTTATTTGGTTATATTTTGATGTCTTACTTACTGATTTAATAAAAATCTTTGGGGCAATTGGCAAAGAGTTAGGAAAGGACCGTACAACCATTGCCAAGGAGATTAAAAAGTATTCCTATGACAAGAAAAGCGGTCGTCCTGGATATCCGTATAATCCTTGTAAATTCCGTGCTACATGCAAAGCAAAAAGAATTTGCGGGATGCAAATACATCAGCTTCTGTAATAGAGATCATAAACTTATTGGATGAAGTTCTTGGGGCAAAAACATTTAACAGCTTGTTTCCGGTTATTCTGACAGATAACGGAAGTGAGTTTTCAAATCCAAAGGAAATCGAAAAACGTAGCACCATTCCATGCAATAGAACAAAGATATTTTATTGCGATCCAAGTGCTCCTTATCAAAAAGGAGCCTGTGAAGTCAACCATGAATTGATACGTCGTATCCTGCCAAAAGGAAGCAGTTTCGATGAGCTGACACAACAGGATATTACTCTGATGATGAACCATATCAATTCTTATAAAAGAAAAAAGCTGAACAACCGTAGCCCATACGAAACATTCAGCTTTTACTATGGAGAAGATGTGCTTAAGAGACTGGGATGCTCACCGGTTGCCGCCGAGAACATCATCTTAAAGCCTAAACTTCTCAAAAAGTAACAAATAAATTTGCTGAGTGCCGCCAGAGCCAGAATAGAACAACTCTATCCAATCAAAAACAGGGATGGATTCTCCGAATACAAAAATTTCGAGAGAGAATTGATCTCTGGTTGTTGTACGCAAATTTATTGCTGAACGTATTATATCATATCGAAATAGAAATGAAAATTCGGGAATCTTGCTTACAAACCGGGAATTTCATTTACAAACCGGGAATCTCGCTTACAAAACAGGATTTTCAATTACAAAGAGGGAGTCTTGGGTTACAAAGGGGATTCTCGGGTTACTATTTACCAGATTTTAATAAGTGCATCAGAAAAAATGTCATTATACCTGCTAAAACACATTGAAAAAATATAACTGGTACATTAAAAAAGTATTTTTCACTTATTAATGCAAGAATAATGGCATACGGTAAGAATAAAACTACTGATAAAATCGTATTACTACTAAACCACATATTCTTTTTAATACGCATATTACAATATGAAATTTCTTTTAACTCTGGACTAAGAATCCATCGAAATCCCAAATATTGAAACCAGATTTCAATTAATATTAAAAACTCCTGTGCTGAATCAAATATCTTAATTAAGATAGACTCATCTGCATTGACTAATAGCTGATAATGATTCGGTAATAGAAAAAAATATATAAATACTAGCGGTAAGAAATACATAATACGTTGAGACGGTTGTTTTGCTTTCCAAGGGTGAGGTCGACTCGAAAAAGATTCGGGTTGAGTTCTCTTTAGAAGATATGGATATGTCCGAATTTCAAGATGGGGCAACCTACACGCAGATCAAGGACTATGTACTGGAACATAGCGGATTAAAGGTATCAAACCTGTATATCTCACAGATTAAGCGGAAATGTGGGATTGAGGTTGGTAAGAACTACAATCTGCCGAAGTCCGAAGATTCCAGACAGCCTCTGTGTCCACCGGAAAAAGAGAAAGCAATCCGAGAAGCATTCAAATATTTTGGGATGATATAACATCCCGTAAAATGGAGGTTTCTTATGGATAGATTGATTTCTTGTAAGTTTAACATGGATACCGCTTGTGTGGAACTGAAATTCTTTGATGGTAGTATGATTGCGATTGATACGATTGCGGTTGAGAACGAGGTTGCCGACAATATGTATCAGAGGTCGGAACTGGATTATCTGATTTACAATGACCCGATTGGATATGCTGATTTGATATTGAACGGAGATTCCAAAACCTATTTGAAAAACTGTTACAGAGTATAAATCTGTGGATACGGCGATTGGAGCGATTTGCCTGGCTCACTAAACCTCTAAGCCCATAGTTATTGGCTAAGGCAGATATTCAACTTTAATTTTAGAAAACATAAATAAAGGCTATCCAATCTTTTTGACTGGGTAGCCTTTGAAAGTTTTGCTCTTTCTACTTTTTAAGAATCAATTTATGAATGACCATGCCGATTATCAAACCAAAGGATGATACTGCCAAATACCAAAGCGAATGTATCAATGCTGTCTCGTTATAGTATATAAACACAGATGGCACAAATGTAATTGCTATGATTATTGGATACAAGTACTTTACTTTCAGATTTGAAATGCTGCCAATTAGAATTGAAAGCAATAATGTTGCTAAAATAAGCAAAACTATCATTCCCATAACGTCTGTTGGTCCTGCAAATAATGGAAATACATAAAACATAAATAATTGAATTAAGAGTATTAGTATCTCCTTCAAGTATTTCTTCATAATCAAAACACCTCCGTTCATATAAACTCTTTTTTATTTCATTTTGCAAAGATTATCTTGATTTGCAGTTTGTCATTGTTGTAGATTGCTCCAATACTTCCGCCCATACGCTCAATCAGCAGCTTGGCGATGGACAATCCCAAACCGGTTGAATTGCGACTGGCTTCTACTGTATAGAAACGGTCAAACAATCTGCCGACCGTCACATAATTCAGATTGTGCGCCGTGTTGCTGAATGTAACACAGCCGTTCTTATCCATGACTACGGACAGATCGCCGTCAGAGTATTTCAGCGCATTGCTGATAATGTTGGAAAAGATACGGTTGACCGCACCTGCATCCAGTTCACGGAAAACCGGTTCCTCCGGCAATTCGATTTCCGGTTGGATGCCTTTTTCCTGCATGACCGCATAGAAAGACAGCAGACTTTCCTCCAATGCCCGGACAACATCCATACGTTCTGGTTTCAGTTCCTGAAAAGAAGTAACCACACTATATCTGAATAGTTCTTCGGTTAGATTTTTTAAAACATCTGTTCTGTTTTGGATTTGAGAAAGATAGCAGTGTACCGTTTCGCTTTTTTCCTCTCGTTCCAATAGGTCAAGATAACCGTTTATCGCCGTAAGCGGAGTTCTCAGGTCATGGGAAATATTGGTGATAGCTTCTTTCAGTTCCAGATCGCCCTGTTGGTAACGATGGCGTTCCTTGCGGAGCAATCGAAGCTGGATATTAATCTCCGAAGCCAGTTTTCTCAGATGAGGGTCGCTGGAAGAAATATCAATCAGAGTGTTTGTGTCGGAGGAAAGACGTTCCTGGAATTCTGTATGAATTTCATCAATACTTTTTTCTATAAAAATAATCTTTGTGATTAGAAAAAATACAACAATTAGCAAAATACAACACAAAATCCAAGGGAACATCTTTCTACCTCCTTACTTTAGGTTCTTTTTCTTAAAGGAACGACTTCCTATAAGAGATGTTGAAAAAATTACAAACGCAGAGCACAATGGAAGAAAAATCAGGTGTTCCACCCCTTCTTCGCAAAGAATTACACCTTGTCCTCCAGGTGTCAGACAGATAAGAAATTCCAGCAGGATACGAAATGTTCCACCGATGAATTTGATATTTTGGGGATGCCATCGCACAGTTGGGTCTGTATCACTCCACATCCATCCATCCAATAACTCTGGTTCTGCAAAACGATCATAAAGGAGCATCCCGATTATGACCATTGCAGCTACAGCTCCCAGACAAAGAAGTGTCGCTGAGTTTTTGTTCTCCGCCAGACTTGCCAACAGACAACATACGCTGGAGAGTGCAACGACCATCAAAAGGCTTGAAAAAATATAAAATGCCATCTCTCCCAAAGAGAGGTTCAGGCTTGCCGTACCCAGTAGCGGAATACCCAGCATCCCATTAACTATCAACCAGATTAGTGCAGTACTCAGTCCAGCACATATGGTCAGGAGAAGATTGGAAAAATAAACTTCTTCACGAGTGTGTCCGCAGATTAGTTTATTGCGCAGAGTTCCATATTCATAGTCTGTTCCCCACAAATATGCGGCAAATACGGCGATAAATGGTCCCATCAGGGGTGAATATCCAAAAAAACGGGCGACCAGCTTATAGATGTATGCATTAGTCAAATTCGTCTGGAAGTAACCGTTGAGGATGATGAATGCGGAAAGCAATACAGCAATCACTAATTCTATTCGAATCATTTTTTTATTCTCTGTACGGTAAAAGGCTGCTCGAAAAAGTTTACGCATTATTATCACCTCCAACCAGAGAGATGTAATAACTCTCCAAACTTTCATCTTTTTCCTGCATAGACAGCACTTCGCAGTTTTCCTTTGCCAGTACAACGGTCAGCTGTGTCACATTGATCTTTGCGAACACATCGGCTGTTGTTGCGGAGATAATTTTATATTCCAGATTCATGGAATCCAGCACACGAGCCAGAGTAGAAGTATCGGTCACTTCCATGCGGACACACTTGCGGCAAACTGTGTCCAGTTCTTCTGCACTCAGTTCCTTCACCATGCGACCATTATCAATGATACCGTAATGAGTAGCCAGACGGGAAAGTTCATCCAGAATGTGACTGGAAATAAGAACTGTAATCTGTTTTTCTCGGTTCAACTTCAAAATCAGTTCTCGCATTTCCACAATACCCTGAGGGTCGAGACCATTTACAGGCTCATCAAGAACAAGAAAGTCGGGATCACCGGCTAATGCGATAGCGATGCCCAGACGCTGCTTCATACCGAGGGAGAAGTTCTTCGCTTTTTTCTCTCCCGTGTTGTCGAGACCTACCAGCTTCAACAATTCCTGAATACAATCAAATGATGGCAGACCAAGAATGAGATACTGGTGCTTCAGATTTTCCTCCGCAGTCATATCCATGTAGATGGACGGTGTTTCCACCACAGCACCCATGCGACGGCGGGATTTGATAATATCCTTGCTGTCATTGCGGATGCCGTACAGAGAAAAGCTACCGGAAGTCGGTTCCTGCAATCCGCAGATCAAGCGGATCAGGGTTGTCTTACCAGCGCCGTTCTTTCCCACAAAGCCATAGATGGAACCTTTGGGAACATTCATAGTAAGACCATTCAATGCCTGAAAGTTTTTATACTTTTTTGTCAGGCTGTTTGTTTGCAAAATATAGTTCATATTGTATTACCTCCTTTGCTGACCTAAGTTTACAAAACAAAAGTCAAGAAAGTGGTCAAGAAAAACGTCAAGATTTGGTCAAGATTTTTTGTTCTGCCAATTTGAAACCAATTCCCCAGACTGTTTCGATATAGTCTACACCGCTGACATCCTGCATCTTTTTACGAAGATTGCTGATGTGCTGCTTCAAAGAACGCTCGGTGCAGTCGGGTGTGTCCAGACTGATTCTGTCAAGCAGGACACTCTTTGAAATTACCTGTTTGGGATTTTCCATCAGCAGTTTTAAGATGGCATACTCCGTTCGGGTCAGCTTCACAGGCTGCTCCTGTACTGTCAGAGAAAGGGAAACCATATCCAAAACCAAATCGCCAACGGAAAGAGATTTGGTTTCGCCATGTTGTTCTGCCTTGCGGAGCTGAACAGTGATACGGGCAAGAAGCTCCTTTGTATCAAAAGGCTTGGTCATGTAATCTGCCGCACCGCCCAGCAGAAGATTTACCTTGTCTTGCACATCTACTTTTGCGCTGAGAACGATAACAGGAATGTTCTCAATGTGGGGCAGAACTTCCTCGCCAGACAATCCCGGCAACATCAGATCCAGCAGCACCAAATCGGGCTTGTTTTGTGAAAGAAGATATAACGCTTCTGTGCCGGAGTATGCACGAAGAACAGAATAGCCCTCTTGCACCAGCACTTCTCTCAGCATATCTCCAATATGAATATCATCATCTATGATTGCGATTGTTTTCATTCTCGTTCCTCGTCAATTTCCTTTTATAGTTCAAACGCTACTATCGTTTCCTTTGGCAACTTCTCGTTTTCGCAGTTTAGAAGGTAGGCTATTGCCTTGTTCGCAAAGCGGTTTGTTTTCATTGTATCCCAATCGGCAAGTCGGACTATTTCTGATGTGCCGTTCTCAAAATCAAATGAAATCTGGCCCCATTCGCCGTCGCAGTCTGCTTGGTATTCGTAGATTGCGGTGGCGATTTTCTTTTTTCGTTTGGTCTTGGATTTCTGTTTCAAGCGGACAGCATGGATTGCGCCCTCGGCAACCAACAATTCTGTCAGTTTGTCCACTGCTCTGCGGTAGGCTCGCTCCGCACCGCTGGCAGTGCTGCCCTCAAACATTACAGCCAGTTCCTCAAAGGTGGGACGGCCTTTCCATGAGCCGACATGCCCGCAGGTCATGCAGATTGCCAGCCGCTTTTCAAGCAAGGTCTGTTCCCGGTAGTTCAGCTTATCAAAAGCTCGCTGCACCTTTTCTGCCTGTATGCCGTTCCAGAGGATGTCGGAGTAGTTCCAAGTATCATCAAGAGCAACATCTTCGCCCGTTTCCTCGCCGTCCTCATCTGTCACATAGAATGGTTGCTGATTGCGGATACCTCGAACATCTCTCAGATATTCTTCCGCAAGGGCAAAGTCACAGTTATACTTTTTGGAAAACTCGCTGACCGCATCCTTGTCTTTGAGTAAAGTTTACTTCTTCGGCATGCTCCGAAGTGTATTACTTAACGAGACTACTTCTTTAATTTTTTTAAATAAATCTTCTGGCATTTGTACAAAACTTTCCCCTATATATGATGATAAT
>NZ_CDRTEH010000024.1:0-35014 GCF_977054825.1 Agathobacter sp. | reverse complement strand
ATTCGTTCATTCAGATAAATCTGAATTTACTGTTTTAAAGGTCTTCAATTTTCATTGAAGCGTTCTGATTGATTCTCAAAATCTTTCAAGGTTTCTCACTGTTCAGTTATCAATGTTCTTTGTTTTGCTCTCTTGCGACAGCTTGATTATTTTATCAAATCGCTGTTCGTTTGTCAAGCATTTTTTTATTTTTTGAACTCTGTTTTAAGTTCTCTGTCTTGCGACAGCTTGTTTATTCTATCAAAATGTTTTGCATTTGTCAAGAACTTTTTCACAACTTATTTTAACAACTTATTTCAAAGTAATATTCATAAAGTCATGTTTGTAAAATATAACTCTCAGGCTCTACAACTCAATGTGTCCCGCGAGTCAGCTTTGATATAATATCATCTGTGTCACATAAAGTCAACACATTTTTTATCTTTTTATATATATTTTTTTCTCATTGTTTTTACACAACTATATATTGTATTTACATACTTATCCACATACCATTTATCGCTTATGTGCTTTTCTCTTTTATGCATTATTACACCGGTTAAAGCTACAGTATATTTTCTATCAGCTTCATGACAGGGTTGTTTTCATACAGATATTCAAGCATTGCAGAATCATTTATATATGCTGTCATTGTCTGTCCTATTTCAGATGCAGCAAATAATGATGTAAGAGCAAGAAGCAGCCATACTATGACCATTCCCTTTATAAAGCCTACCGCAAAGCCGGCTACCCGGTTTACACTACCGATAACAGGCACCCTTTCTATTTTTATGATGAGGCGGCGGACTATGCATGCCACTATTCCCAGTAAAAAGATTACTATAAAAAATGATAGGCCCGTCATAATGGCATTTGTAAGCTGCGCCGATATGGTGTCGTATGCTCCGGATTTCTGAAGTAATATGTTTGCCATGTCAAAATCACCTGTGGCTTTTTGCCCCTGTGCAGCTATTTGCTTTTCAATGCCGTTTAAAATTACAGGCTCTATTCCTGTCTGTGATAATATATGATCCCTGACATACGGAGCTGCCATGGTTGATGCCGCAAGCATTACTATCCAGGCTGCAAGCGAATATATCATGCGAAGCACACCTCTTGTATAGCCTCGCACCACATTCCACGCAATAATACATATCACCGCAATTAACAGCCAGTTCATTTCAGTCTCACCTCGTCCATTGCACCGTCATAGATGAAGATATAGTTATTCATGCCGGATTTATACATCACCTTGTACAGCTTGTTGTCAAAGGTATGATAAAATTTCTTGACTCCGTGTATGGTGTATATCTCACAGGCTGTGTCTCCTGTGACGCACACCTCGTTATTGCTGTCAAATTCTATACTATTGTAGGCAATAGCTGTGTCATTTTCCATAAGCATCTTGCCGTTAAAATCATACAGCTTGATATGGCTGGTGCATTTTTTATCGTTGTTGGAGTATGCCACTCCTATATATTTATTGTTGTAAAATACGCTGTCAATCTGCTTTTGCAGCTTGATAGTCTGCTTGAGCTTTGGCTTTTGACTTCCGTCAAATACCATAATATTCCGGTCGGATACTGCTATCATCCTGCTGTCGGAAACATATGCTATTTCAGGTATGAGCTGATCCTCATACTTGTAAGTGCCGACATTGTTGTCTATCTCATTTTGTCCAACTGAGCCAAAATTGTAAAAGGATATAACGCTGTCCGTCTTTCCGCCTGATACATCTATCATATCCACAGCCAGTTTTTTAGCATCATATGAAAGAGCTATATCGATAGGTATGTTCTTCTGTTCTCCGTAGAACTCACCGCTTGCCAGCTCTTTTCCGTTTACATCATACAGCTTTACATAGTAATTTTCATCCTGACTGACAAGCACTGCCACTGTGCCCTGGCTCGCTATACAGGCTTTTATGATAGGCCAGGATGTTCCTATTTCCTTTTTTACGCCCTTCTTGTCCATGATATAAAGGTCTGTTCCACCCCTGTCATAGATGGTCATAAAGCTTTCGCATGTGACCACCTGTGGCGATGACATCTCAAATGCCTGGTTCCATATACGGTTTCCGTCTGAGTCTGTATACAATACGCCATCATTGCTGTACTCCACTACCGCTCCGCAGAAATCCACAAAGGACACTGCACTCTTGTCCTTCTGCTCCACGCTGTTTTTGACGTCATACGACTTGTAGGTGCGCAGCGCCATCCACAGCCATACTATAAGAAATAAAGCCACGGCTGCTGCCACAACTATTATTATTCTTTTTGCTATTTTCCTTCTATGCTTTTGTATTTTTTCCTCGAGCTCGTCCAAATCGGTCTCGACAGTTTTAAAGTCTGATCTCTGTGCCATAATCTTATCCTTTTGTTCTACTTCCAAAGTGTTCGTTACTTGTCAGTATACCATTCACCGGATATTTTTTCCACTGGAATTAAATCTTCTTCTGTGGACATGGCAGGAAGTGTCTCCTTTTTGTCTAATGTGCCGCTCATTCCCGCACCGGCTTTAAGCCCTATAAGCACTATGAGCACCGCTATCGCTGCAACCATAACCACAGATGCAAGCGAACCCTTGCGCGGTTCCTTTCCCGCCTCCATGGCTTTTCTGTACCGCCCGCGTTCTTTAGATATGCTGCCAAATTCCTCAGGGAACGTCACATTGATTCTGTCGTCTGCCGATGCTCTTCTATGTATCCGACTATAGCTGCTTTCAGCCGCCGTGTCAGTATCTTCATAACGGCTGCTTTTATTATTGCTATCAACATTTCTATAACAGTCGATTTTATTATAACTGTCGGTTTTGTTATGACTTTCAGCACTATCACAATGCTCATTCATGCGGTAATATACAAAGAATCCTGTCTTTTTCTTCAGATGATTATTCTTTTTGATAAAGAAGTTTTCTTCCTGCTCGGTCCTGTTCAAAAGAAACATAAGCTGATGAGCGCCGCCAAAGTGCTCCCTATGTATATTTTCAAGCATTGGTGTGGGCTCCGCCGGAAAATCGTCCTGCCTGAATGCCCATCCGACGATAATCAGCTCCTCATAGCTTTTCTTTATCTCCGCAAACACTCTGCTCCATACCTTATTGGTCCAAAGAGGCGCATTTTTGTCAAACTCCATATCATATACTGCAATCGCCGCCTCCACAAATGTGGCATACCTGCCTCCGCTACTCTCCGTATGCCCCATGAGTACAAAAACCTCTTTATCCTTAAAGCCCTCTTTCTTTATGCGCTTGTACGCTTTCTCTGATATGTAAACCCGGCCCTCATCCGCCGGTGTGCCAATCTGCCTGACGTTGTTCGTCACAATATCTATCATGCCAGCCTCCTTTTTCGGTCAGCATAGCACTTGCAAAATGTAAATTTATGCAAAATTGTGCGATTATAAAGATATTTTGCAGTTAATCACTAACGAAAAAAGGGCGCATTAATCCATGCGCCCGACTTTTCCCATATGAAGAAGTAAAATGCTTCGCACTCAACAAACTGCAGACCACCGGAAAGCGTACAGCATGTTCTGAAGAAAAAAAGATATTTTTTCTGAGGAATATACTGTATGCTGCACCGGTGAACACAACCTTAAAGTGCGAAACTCACACTACTTCATATAATTCTTTACTTTGTTGTAGATGCCCTCTGCATCCAGTCCATACTTGTGGATAAGCTCCACTGCCGGTCCTGACTCACCGAAACGATCCTCTACACCGATACGCAGAAGCTTTGCAGGCTGCTCCTCGCAGAGCACCTCTGCCACAGCACTTCCGAGACCTCCATTGATAGAGTGCTCCTCTACTGTGACTGCCTTGCCTGTCTTTGATACAGATTTAACAATCAACTCTCTGTCGATTGGCTTGATTGTATGGATATTGATAACCTCAGCATCTATGCCGTCTGCTGCGAGCATTTTTGCTGCCTCAAGTGTCTCTGATACCTCAAGTCCTGTTGCAAATATAGATACATCCTTGCCTTCTTTGAGTACAATACCCTTTCCGATTTCGAACTTGTAGTCCGGAGTATCGTTGATCACAGGCACTGCAAGTCTGCCGAATCTAAGGTATACAGGGCCTACATGGTCATAGGCTGCCTTTACTGCGGCTCTTGCCTCCACATCGTCTGATGGATTTATTACAACCATGCCCGGGATTTCTCTCATGAGTGAAAGATCCTCGAGACACTGGTGTGTGGCTCCATCCTCACCTACAGAGATTCCTGCATGTGTGGCACCTATCTTGACATTGAGATGAGGATATCCGATTGAGTTTCTTACCTGGTCATAGTTTCTGCCTGCTGCAAACATGGCAAATGAGCTGATAAAAGGCACCTTGCCACATGTGGCAAGTCCTGCTGCGATTCCTGTCATATTGCACTCTGCGATTCCGCAGTCCCAGTGACGCTCAGGAAACTCCTTCTGGAAGATACAGGTCTTTGTGGCACCTGCCAGGTCAGCATCAAGTACAATAAGGTCATCGTGTGCTTTTCCAAGCTCTACGAGTGCGTTTCCGTAGCTATCTCTTGTAGCGATTTTCTTTACTTCTGACATAATGCTTCACCTGCCTTTTCTAAGTCTGCCATTGCAATTTCATACTCCTCATCGTTTGGAGCCTTTCCATGCCATCCTGCGGCATTTTCCATGAAGGATACGCCCTTGCCCTTTACAGTCTTTGCGATAATGGCTGTAGGCATGCCCTTTGTCTCACGGGCTTCCTTGAAGGCTGCCCTGATCTGGTCAAAATCATTGCCGTCAATATTGATTACGTGGAAATTGAATGCCTCAAACTTCTTGTCGATCGGGTATGGTGAGCATACGTCCTCAACAGAGCCGTCTATCTGGAGGTTGTTGTTGTCAACGATAACTACGAGGTTGTCGAGCTTGCGGTGGCCTGCCCACATGGCTGCCTCCCAGATCTGTCCCTCCTGAATCTCGCCGTCTCCTGTGAGTGTGTATACACGGTAATCCTTCTTGTCATATTTTCCTGCTGCAGCCATTCCTACTGCGACAGATACACCCTGTCCGAGCGAGCCGCTTGACATATCAACACCAGGGATGTGCTTCATATCAGGATGTCCCTGCAGATATGAGCCTGTATGACGGAGTGTCTTTAAATCCTCCTTTGGAAAATATCCTTTCTCTGCGAGTGTAGAGTAAAGTCCCGGTGCTACGTGTCCCTTTGAGAGCACGAAACGGTCCCTGTCCTCCCATTTAGGATTGGCAGGGTCTACATTCATCTCCTCAAAATACAGATATGTAAAAATATCTGCTGATGAAAGTGATCCACCCGGATGTCCGGATTTGGCACTGTGAACTGCTGTCACAATGTCCTTGCGAATTTCATTCGCCATCTTCTCAAGTTCAAGATTGTTCATGATGTCTCCTTCTATCATTTATATCTCTGTTCTTCCCTGAAGTGCCCTAAGCAGGGTCACCTCGTCAATATATTCCAAATCGCCTCCTACGGGAACTCCGCTTGCGATTCGTGTCACTTTGATGCCGGTAGGCTTGATGAGCTTGCTGATATACATGGCCGTAGTCTCGCCCTCCAGACTTGAATTGGTCGCTATAATGACCTCGTCTACGTCCTTTTCAAGGCGTACCATGAGCTCCTTCAGGCGGATATCCGCAGGGCCTATGCCAAGCATGGGTGAAATTGCGCCACCCAGCACATGATATACTCCCTCATACTTACCGGTCTTTTCGTATGCCACAAGATCCCTCGTATTCTCAACAACCATGATGGTCTTGTGGTCTCTTGCCGCATCCTTGCAGATGGGGCATAGCTCGTCATCTGTGAGTGTAAAGCAGCATTTGCAGTATCTGACATGCTCCTTCGCATCGATTATGGCGTCAGAGAGCGATTTTGCCTGCTCCTTTGGCATATTTATGATATGAAATGCCAGTCTCTGCGCTGTCTTGGCTCCGATTCCCGGAAGCTGTGACAGCTCCTCTATTAGTTTTGATATCTCACTGCTGTAAAAATCCATTAAAACAGACCGCCACCCAGGCCACCGGTGATTTTGGACATAGATGCCTGTGACTGCTCATCAATCTGGCGAAGTGCCTCATTGGTTGCTGCCATGATAAGATCCTCGAGCATCTCGATATCGTCAGGATCCACTACCTCCTCGGATAATTTGACCTTTGTGATTTCCTTTTTTCCAGAAACAGTGACTTCGACTGCTCCGCCGCCTGCCTTTGCTGTAACCTCAGCATCCTCAAGCTGCTTCTGAGCCTCCTCCATCTGACGCTGCATCTTCTGCGCCTGTTTCATAAGATTGTTCATGTTTCCCGGCATTCCTCCAGGGAATCCACCTCTTCTTGCCATTCTGGCGTCCTCCTTGTTTTTGATGGGCTTAATCCTTGCCCTGCTTATAACTTAGTTTTCTTCCTCTATATCAAAATTTATCATATCTGTCAAGTCCACAACCGCTTCCTTTGCGCTGACTGCGGAATTATTTTTCTTGACAGTCACCTCGACCTTTTTGCCTATACGCTTTTCTATAAGCGTAGCCAGCGTATCCATACAGCCTGCGCGGTTTTCAGAAAGATACTCATATGCATTCTCATCATCAAACACCAACAGCAGGTCAGAGGAATTACCAAGCGAGGTCACAGCCTTGTTCAGATAAACCTTGGAGGTTGCTCCCATCTCCGAGAGTATTGATTTCCAGTGCTTCATAAGCTCTGAGATATCCTCCGGTATTGCTTTTGGAAGCTCCTTTTTCACTACAGGCTCGCTTGCTGCTGCCTGCTGCACAACCTGTGTCTGCGCAGCCTGTGCCGCTACAGGTATACCCTTTTCAAGCTTTTTCTCTATGCTGTTTATGCGGTCAAGCACCGAATCATAGCTCTTTTCCATCTGCGGCCTGCACAGCTTTATTATGGCTATCTCGACCATGATACGCTTTTGCGATGCAAACTTTACCTGACTGGACAGCTCGGAAAATACCCTGATATATCTGATGAGAGTCTCCGGCTTTACAAGCGCTGCCTCTTCCTTAAGCGCCTCAAGATTGTCCCTTGAGATGTCGAGCACCTCCTCCATATCGTCGGAGCTCTGCAAAAGCAAAAGGTTCCTCATATACCAGGTGAAATCATTGACAAGCTGTGACAGCTCCCTGCCCTCATCGATAAGCTCACCCAGTATGCGGATGGCACCTGTTACATCCTCATCGAGTATGCGCCTTAAGAGCCTTGAAAACACCTCTGTGTCCACCGCTCCAAGCACCTCGAGCACATTTTCATAGGTGAGCTTCTCACCAAGATGAAAAGCAATACACTGGTCAAGAAGACTTAACGCATCTCGCATGGAGCCGTCTCCTGCCTTGGCCACGTACCTTATGGCACGCTCCTCGACCTCCACCTGCTCCTGCTCCATCAAATCGCTGAGTCTGGATGCAATCGTGTCTATGGAAATCCTGTGGAAATCATAGCGCTGGCATCTGGACAGGATAGTAATCGGTATCTTGTGTGCCTCTGTGGTCGCCAGTATAAATATAACGTAGCTCGGCGGCTCCTCAAGTGTTTTTAAAAGTGCATTGAAGGCTCCTGCCGAAAGCATATGAACCTCGTCGATGATATAGACCTTGTACCTGCCCTCTGTCGGGCGGTAGGTGACCTCCTCACGAATCTGTCTGATATTGTCCACGCCGTTGTTTGACGCTGCATCTATCTCTATGACATTCATGGATGAGCCATCAGTGATTGCCCTGCACGATGGACATTCACCACACGGGCTTCCGTCTACAGGGTGCTCACAGTTGACTGCCTTTGCAAATATCTTGGCCACTGTGGTCTTTCCTGTACCTCTCGTGCCGCAAAATAAATAGGCATGCCCTATTCTGTCAGCTTTTATCTGATTTTTCAGTGTTGTTACAATGTGTTCCTGTCCCTTTACATCCTCGAACTCCTGTGGACGGAACTTACGGTATAGGGCCTGATAAGACACGCCTTTTCACCTTCCTTATATCTAATATTGCTGCTTAATCTCCGAAGCAGATGCCGGTGCGCTTTGCTTCCTTGATCATCTGGCTCTTTGGATCTACAGTCTTAAGCTTTCCAGCTACGTCGGCAAGCGGAACCTTCTTTGTCTGTCCGTTTACCATGGCTATCATGCAGCCGTAATCCTCATCCATGATGGCCTTTGCCGCTGCTGAGCCAAGGCGTGTACACAGTACTCTGTCGTATGGGCATGGGCTGCCGCCTCGCTGTGTATGTCCCGGTACTGCCACTCTGACCTCGAGACCGAGTCTTTCGCTGATGCGGTCTGCAACCTCGTATGATACTGATGGGTATTTGCTCTTTGCAAGCTTCTTCTTGTATTCCTTTTTGGAAAGGGCTGCATCCTCCTTGGAGATGGCTCCCTCTGCTACTGCAAGAATGGTAAAGCCCTTGCCCTCCTTTGTTCTCTTGTGGATGGCATCTACAACCTTGTCAATATCGTATGGTATCTCAGGAAGCAGAATGATGTCTGCGCCGCCCGCAACACCTGCGTACAGTGTGAGCCAGCCTACCTTGTGGCCCATAACCTCAACGATGAATACACGGTTGTGGGATGCTGCTGTGGTGTGGATGCAGTCGATTGCATCTGTAGCTATATTGATCGCGCTCTGGAAGCCAAAGGTCACATCTGTGCCGTAGATATCATTGTCGATGGTCTTTGGCAGATGAATGACATTGAGCCCCTCTTCTCTGAGAAGATTGGCTGTCTTTTGTGTGCCGTTTCCACCCAGGATAACAAGGCAGTCAAGACCGAGCTTCTTGTAGGTGTTTTTCATGGCTGCGACCTTGTCCAGTCCGTTCTCATCAGGTACTCTCATGAGCTTAAAAGGCTGTCTTGATGAGCCGAGTATGGTGCCGCCCTTTGTCAGGATGCCTGAAAAATCCTTTGATGTAAGTATTCTGTAGTTCTCATAGATGAGACCCTTGTATCCGTTCTCAAAGCCGTAAATCTCAAGCTCGTCGATATTGTGTGCCAGCGCCTTTACCACACCTCTCATGGCTGCGTTAAGTGCCTGGCAGTCTCCTCCACTGGTAAGCATTCCAATTTTCTTCATTGCTGCTTCCTCCTTATGCATTATTATGATTGTCTTTTATTATGCTAATCCCTGTACTCCTTATCCTTCTCCTCCTCGCGGAGCCTGTCCTCCTCAGGCATGAGCTTTCTGAAAATGCGCTCAAAAATAAACTCATAGGTGAGCGCTACGCCGACAGGAAGTATGAAAATGAGCGGAATAAGAATCCATGCAAGTATAAGTGATACCACAAGTATCACTATGACCAGTAATGTCCACGGCAGGTTGGCGATAAGAATGAGTATTGTATTCTTAAGGGTTATCTTTGTGACCTGCTCAAATCGTGAAATATACGCTGATGTGTATATGGCCCAGGCTGCGGCGATAAGTGCCATTATGATAAACACTACGGAGAAGGCTCCCCACTGATTGCCTGCCTTAAGACCTGACCATGTAATATAAATATCTCCCAAAAGCACAATAAGTATTACAAGCTGTACCAGCCATGCCTTGGTGGCCTGCTTGAAATTCTCCTTAAACGCATGCCAGTAGCCTCTCCACACATAGCCCTCGTCGTGATGGATGACACGGCGCGATGTATCGTAAAGCGCTGTGGATGCTGCTCCTATTGTAAAAACAGGTATGCATGATATGACCCAGCAAAAGCTCAAAATGACCATATCTACCAGCTTGTTTAATGCTCTGAAAAATTTGTTGTCTACGTTAAAAATGCCCATGCTGCTCTCCTATATCCTGTGGTGCTCTCTGTTTTGCTCTCTCTTTTTCTCATAGCGCTCCTCACGCTGTTTCTTCCTCTCCTCAGGTGTGAGGCGCTCCTTTTTCCTGCCGATATAGATATTCCACTTGAGATATGCCTCCTGGGCATTTCTTGACTTGTAGATGATATTTCGCTCCTCACCTACTATATCCGTGATGCTGTACCAGCCTCTATCGTACATGAACTCTGACTGCTTGTCATCAAAGTCCTTGGTTCCGAGCACAAATTTGTGTATTGCATGCTGCTGTCCCATGTAATCCAGTCCTCCTTGTTGTAATTTTATGATATGAGTGTCAAAAAGTATTTTGCCCCTCATTTATGATTAATCAGATTACTACATGCTACGCATTCCCGTAATCTGACTCCACCTCGAAATCCGCTAATTTCCTGCGTCCCCGCAGCAAATTGCTACTTTCTCGGTGTAGTGCGGGTCACTAAGGTATACATCGAATTGCATGCAAGCATGCATCGATGATACCTTTTGACCCTTTAATCATTTTATAGCCACCTTGTCCAGTACATAGTCAACCGCCTGCTTCAGGTGCTTATCCTTCTCATACTGCTCAGTTTCCTTAAGCTCCAGAGCTTCTTTAATCGTGAACATGTCACGCAGTACCACCTGGTGATGCTCCACCGGTATATATGACACCTTGTCCTCAAACACAGGCTTCAGTACATAGTACGGCACCGGCTTTTCTCTCTTAGATGCCGCAAGCGATACGATGTTGTCAACCACGCATACGCCAAGGGTTTCACTATATATAATCTGTTTCTTTTGAAACATGCTTTTACCTCCGTATTTACATACACATCTATAATATCACAGACAGCGGTCTTTTTCAAAAACATTTTATCTGGCATTTATTTTTTTATCTTTCTGGTCATAGAAATATGGTCAGGCGCATGTATACTTATCCTATATTTTGTTAATGGTTGTACTCTTGCGGTGTGGCAGTCACCTGTAGCATACGCTTTCATAATTCCTTAGCCTAGCGGGAGTAAATGCCGCCTCAAACAGAGTTTATCAAGCGCAAAAAATCAAACGCGCTATTTACATTTGTCACATGCTCCATGCTGTGTTGCTTGAACGAGTATTTTTTGCGCTCACTTTTGTTTGATGCGGCATTTAACTCCCACACGGCACGTCATAAATCAAGCCTATGCCACAGGTGACTGCCACACCACAAGTGTACAACCGCAGATAAACATAGAAGATTAATTAAAACATTCGGAGGATATATGAAAAAAGCAGCCGTTTTTAACGATTTGTCCGGCTTTGGAAAATGCTCTCTGACTGCCGCAATCCCGGTACTGTCCGCGCAGGGCGTACAGTGCTGTCCCATGGCATCAGCAGTGCTGACAAACCAGACAGGATATGAATATCATAAATGCACAGACTTGACAGCCATGATTAAGGACTACACCGACAACTGGCAGAAAAACAATGCCCACTTTGACGGCATTTACAGTGGTTTCATGACAGGCTCGAAGCAGATTGAGCTTTTTATGGATTTTTTGGATGTCTTTTATGAGGAAAACACGATGCTGCTCGTGGACCCTGTGATGGGCGATGACGGCAGAACCTACGGCATATACTCTGCCGCTCTTTTGGATGGCATGAAGGCGCTTTCCAGGAAGGCCGATGTCATCACGCCAAATCTGACCGAGGCATGCCTTTTGGCTGACTATGATATCGAAAAGGTTTACAGCGACACGAGAAAGGATGTGCTTCTGCCGCTTGCGACAGAGATAAGCGAGAAGCTGAGATGCCTGTCCGGGAAGAACCAGGATGTAATCATCACCGGAATCAAATGCCGGGATGATAAGTCTCCCTTTATCTACAATCTCGTGACTACCATAAACGGCACCACAACCCACAGATCACACTTTTTCGACGTGAGCTTTTCGGGCACAGGAGATTTGTTTGCATCTGTTATATGCGGAAGCAGGCTGAACGGATTTTCCACAGAGGAGGCCGCAGAGCGCGCCGGAAAATTCCTGTATGACAGCATCGCAGATACCATGAATGATGACACCGTGCCGAATGACGGAGTGAATTTCGAGAAGTTTTTGCGGGAGCTGATGTAAAGCTTATGTGATTCTTATCACACCTTGCAGAAAAATGCACCGGATTTTCAATCAAGCTCTTAAGCCCGGGGTAATACAACACAAAGGAGAACCTATTTTATGAATTCGCAGGTTAAAAAACTCACATTTACTGCCCTCATGGCAGCCATGATTACTATTTTCACAGCATATATATGTCACATTCCGGTAGGACAAAATGGCGGATATATTCATTTTGGTGACAGCCTTATCTATATCGCAGCCTGCCTCCTTCCATGGCCGTATGCAATGACAGCCGCAGCTATCGGCGGTGGCATGGCAGATTTGCTGACTGCACCTATCTGGGCGCCTGCAACAATCATCATCAAGGCTCTCATATCCATCCCATTTACCAACAAATCAGATAAAATTGTGACCGTGAGAAATGTAGTATCGACAATCATAGCTTTCGCCATTTCCGCAACCGGCTATGCCATTGCAGAGGCATTTATCACATACGGTTTCACAAAGCAGGCCTTCACCGGTCTCATCGCAATAATTCCGGTTTCTGTTCCGGGAAGCTGTATACAAAGCGGCGGAAGTGCTATAATATTTGTTATTCTTGGACTGGTGCTTGATAAAATCGGATTCAAGAGAAGATTTTTCACATTGGAGGATACTAAATAATGGCTGATATAATCTATACCTACAAAAACGAGGTTTATGCAAATATCACAAATAAATGTGACTGCGCTTGTACATTCTGTATACGCTCTCAGAAGGACGCAATAGGTGATGCGACATCACTGTGGCATACGGTGGACCCAACATATGATGAGATAATAGCTGCAATCGATGCATTTGATTTTACAGGCTATGAGGAATTCGTCTTCTGCGGCTACGGTGAGCCAACCTGTGCGCTGGATATCCTTGAGAAAACAGCTAAATATGTGAAGGAAAAGTATAAGCTTCCTATACGTGTAAACACTAACGGACTAGGAAATCTCTATCACGGAAGGGATATAGTGCCGGAGCTTTCTGAGTATATTGATTCGGTTTCCATCAGCTTGAATGCAGCAAATGCCGAGGAATACAATAAGGTCACGAGACCAACCTTTGACAATGCTTATGATGCTATGCTGGATTTTGCCAAGGAATGCAACCGCATGATCAAGCATACACAGCTTTCCATCGTGGATGTGCTCCCTAAGGAGGATATAAAGACTTGTCAGCAGATTGCTGATGAGAGAGGTATTCATCTGAAGATACGTCATTTTTCGAATTAGGCACCAAAAAAGGAACCGCGGGTTCCTTTTTTAATAGCCAAAATATTTATAGCTAATATATTAGCTATATCTTGATAAAAATACCTAAAATGGATAATATATTAGTCCTTGAAAAGATCTGTTGAGTAGTATCTGTCTCCGCTGTCAGGAAGAAGTGCTACTACTGTCTTGCCCTTGAACTCAGGTCTCTTGGCTACCTCGATTGCTGCATAGAGAGCTGCTCCTGAAGAAATACCTACAAGTACGCCCTCCTCTTTTGCGATAATCTTGCCATACTCAAATGATGCCTCATTTGATACAGGGATAATCTCATCATATACCTCTGTATTTAATGTGTTTGGTACGAAGCCTGCTCCGATTCCCTGAATCTTGTGTGCTCCGGCTTTTCCTGTTGAAAGCACTGCTGATGTCTCAGGCTCCACTGCGATAATCTTTACGTCAGGGTTCTTGCTCTTTAAGTACTCGCCTGTTCCTGTGATTGTTCCGCCTGTTCCGACTCCGGCTACGAATGCATCTACCTGTCCGTCTGTATCGTTCCAGATCTCAGGACCTGTTGTCTTTCTGTGAGCCTCCGGGTTTGCAGGATTCTCAAACTGCTCAGGAATGAAGCTGTCAGGAATCTGCTCATGAAGCTCCTCTGCCTTGGCGATGGCTCCCTTCATACCCTTTGTACCGTCTGAAAGCACGAGCTCTGCGCCATATGCCTTGATGATGTTTCTTCTCTCGATGGACATTGTCTCAGGAAGAACGATGATAATCTTATATCCCTTTGCTGCTGCGATTGCTGCGAGTCCGATTCCTGTGTTTCCTGATGTTGGCTCGATGATTGTTGAGCCCGGCTTGAGCTTTCCGTCTCTCTCTGCCTGCTCAATCATCTCTTTTGCGATTCTGTCCTTTACTGATCCGGCCGGGTTGAAGTACTCAAGCTTTGCAAGAAGTCTTGCCTCAAGTCCAAATGCCTTCTCTACGTGTGTAAGCTCTACGAGCGGTGTATTTCCAATAAGTCCTAATGTTCCCTGATAAATGTTTGACATGTTTGTGTCCTCCTTGATGTCATTGTAATGTTAATGCTTTGTTTTAATCTCCTATATTCATACTGTATTTGTATGAATTAATTGTTGATATAAATATACCCCATGAATCCCTATCTGTCAACAGGAATTTATGGGGTTTTTAATATTTTATTTTTATGGCTATTATTATTCCCTTGTCAACAGATCTTTTCTTGCACCTCCATCAATAAAATATATATCGTTATACTCTTCTTAATCTCATAAAAAATAGCAGATTAAGAAGAGTATACGTTGTTTCATCTTAAAATCTATGTGTAGTTACACATTTTTTCCAAATAACTACCTTATTTTTCTCATCGAAAAATACAATCTCGGAATCACAAACAAATTCCCAACAAAATAAATTAAAACAACTAATTCTATCAGCCCGACAACCCTGCCATTTATACAATACAGATAAATGTATTTAAACAAGGTGTTTAATTGCAAAAGCTGTCCCGGCAAAAGATTTACAGCTTCTGAAAGAATAGGAATCCTTCCGAGAAACGGGCAGACGCATACAAAGAAAAACTGAATAGTAATTGCCACAATGCCTTGCTTTGTATGTATCGAAACGAGCATTGACAATGATAATATAAATATACATCCAATATATGCGCCCACGACTGTAATAAGATATTCCTGGAAAAACGTTATATTATAAATACTATGCCAATTATCCGCATCAGTCTGTATTAAACAGTTGGCTCCGTTTATTCCAAGTGTTGCCAGGACAATAAGTGTAAACAAAATCACCTCAAACCAATAGACTGCTGTAATGGTACCTATCCCTGCATATATCTTTGACATTATAGCTTTGCTTCGTCCCAGCTTTGCAGAAAAAAACACACTATCAGCTTTATATTTAAATTCATCTGAAAAGATACCTGATACCAAAAAAGCACATGCCAATATAACAATAATTAAAATTGATGGAAAATATGCAGCCTTCAATAATGTTTTCCATCCCTCCGCGGCTTCATAATATAACGGTTTCTGCATATTTTCATACTTATTTAAAATATATGTTTTTTCCTCTCCTGAATATTTTGTTCCGGCATCATCCAGATACTCATCAAGCCCATTTTCTCTTGTTGAATAAAAATGCTCTAAGCTATCCTTAGATATTTTAGAAATACGATAATAATCATATTCATCCGCCGGAGAAAATGCCTCATTTATTAAGTCTCTTATGTCCATTATTCCCTGAATCTTTGAATAGGCCTCGTCATTTTCAATATCTTCATCTTCCTGCGATGAGTTTTCTTTATTAAAACTATATACCTTCAACAAAGTATCCTTTGTCAAATTTCCCTTCCATTCGTTCTTTTTTTCTGTAAGCTCTTTAGCAGCAGAATGTCCATGTACAGTGGTTCCGTCATTTTTATTATAAGAAACATCATTTACCGCAAGCAGAGCAAACACGATTACTATCATGGTTGTAATAAATAAGACTATTCTATTTACAGGCTTCACAATTATTTTCTTAATTTCATATTTCATTGTTTTCTTCCCCCATTTCATCAAAATAGTCAAGAAATAAATCCTCTAACGTTGCTTTGGTTTCAACTGCATTTTCAATTGGCTTATTTGAAGAAATAATTCTTAAGACAGCCTCGTCCTCTTCCATTTTTATATTGGATACCTTATACTTTTTGTTTAATAAAACAGAATCGCTCTTATCAGTTTTACATATCCATACTTTTTCACTCATGCCGGACAACAATTCACCTGCCGTTCCCTTTTTCCTGATACTTCCATCCTTCATGAGTAGAATTTTGTTTGCCACATACTCAATATCCGATACAATATGTGTAGATAACAGCACCAGACGCTCCGTTGATAATTCGCTTATTAAATTTCTGAACCGGACGCGTTCATTAGGATCCAATCCGGCTGTAGGCTCATCTAACACTAGGATTTTAGGGTCATTTAACATAGCCTGTGCGATTCCCACTCTTCTAAGCATACCTCCGGATAGATGCTTCATCTTTTTCCTGCTGTATCTGCTCATTCCAACCTGCTCCAATAAATCTTCCATTCTTTTTTTTGCAACAATTGGCTGCAGCCCTTTAATTGATGCCACGTAAAGCAAATAATCCTTGACGCTGAAATCCGGATAATAGCCAAAATCCTGTGGTAAATATCCAAGCATCTTCCTATATTCCGCGCCCATTTGAAAGATATCATTCCCATCACACAAAATATGTCCCTTTGAAGGCTTTATCAATGTGCAGATCATTCTCATCAATGTAGTTTTTCCGGCTCCGTTTACCCCTAATAATCCATATACACCATTGTCCATTTCAATAGATAAGTTATCAACAGCAATAAACTCATCAAATTTTTTTTCAACATTTTCTATAGCCAATTTCATTTAATCTAACCTCCCAGTATTTATTACAATTATCAAAAAATTGCTTTATTGTTATAATTAAATAAATTATCGCAGCCATAAGCACCACAGCCCATATCGGATATATGACAGCGTCATATATGCCTTCAATTGATGCTATCCCCCACCAGATGCCAACCCATATAAAGCACATTATGATTGCGCAGCCGGAGTTCAATGTATTTTTCCCATCTAAGGTTTTAAAACAGATGCTCGCTGTTACCACCATTGGTAACAGGAATTGAAAAACGATACTATACACCGGTTGATCACATGCAAAATGTACAACTACGCCAAATACCGTTATCATAAAAATATCTACGATTCCTAAAATACAAATTCTCGCTGCATATATCTGTCTTATAGAAAAATAGGATGACATTTCAATCTCAAGGCACTTATATTTTTCATTTTTCCACAGCTCCGGTACAAGAAATATAATAAACATAGCTCCGGCTATTCCAAGGCTCCTATTGACGTAATATCCATCTCTATCAGAATGAATCCAAAAGCAGATTATAAGCAGCAAAAAAGCCTGCAGCACCCACCATCGTTTTTGAATCTGCTTTAGCTGTATATTTAAAAACTGATGATAGCTTAACATGTTTTTTTCAGCCTGTTCATATAAGACATTGCCTGCTTTTTTTACAATTTGGCTGATTTCCTTATCATATTCTCGTTTTGTGCACTGCTTCTTAAGCATCATAATCCTCCCCTTCCATAAGTTTTTCTAATATTTTCTTTGCTCTTTTAATTCTGTACTTAACCAGTGGTAATGATATTCCCAGCATAATTGATATTTCCTTTTGCTTATACCCCTGCATATAATACATACTTATGCATTTCTTCAAATCATCCGGCAGCTTATTTAATACCGACGCAAAATCGGTTCTATCAATCAACGCATTATACTTATCAGCCTGCTCACATATCTCTCCTCCATTTTCTATGTATTCATCCAATGAAACTGTATTTTTCCCTGCAAATGAATTTTTCAAAAGATTTCCTGCAATCGTATACAAATAATTTTTGGTCTTATTTTGAAATTGATACTCATATATATGTTCAAAAAATTTCAAAAAAGTATCCTGTGTCAGGTCTTTTGCTGTTTCTTTATTTACGCATCTGTATGTAAAATAGTTCAAAATATCTTTATAATACTTTGACACCAGTTCATCACAGGCCTGTGTATTTCCTTTTTTTATCTTTTGAATCAACCAATAATCAGTGCTCACCTTATTGTCCTGTTACCTTGCTATTTTTCTTTGTCTATAATGTATAACAATTTAAGCCCTTAAAAAGATAGTGCTTATAAAATTTTTATTTCAAAGCATTTCATAATTTTTAAACTTCCCTATAATTTAATAGAGCAGACGGCATTTTAGTTATGCTGTCTGCTCTATTATAATATATTCGCGACTGTTCAAAAGTCCTGCTAATTTACTATGACATCTTTTCAATTGTTCCACCGCACAGCACATGCCCATCCTGATAGAATACCGCTGCCTGCCCCGGTGTCATGGCGCGCTGCGGCTCGTCAAATACGCATTTTATCATGCCGTTTTCCATAGGGGTGAGTGTACAGTAAGCTCCTCTGTGAGAGTAGCGTACCTTTCCTATACTGCGGGTGCCAAGTGTGATGTGTTCCTGCGCCATATAGTTTATATCGCTGATATAACAGGTGTCTGAGAAAAGTGACTCATTTGTGCTGATTACGACCTCATTTGTTGCCGGACGCAGCTCCTTTACGAATAAAGGCGTTGCGGCTGTGATTCCAAGCCCCTTGCGCTGTCCGATAGTATAGTGGATGAGGCCCTTATGACGGCCGATGATATTGCCCGATTCATCCACGAAATTTCCCGGCTCATAGGTTTTTCCTGTCTCATTCTCTATGAATGAGGCATAGTCGTGATCCGGCACGAAGCATATGTCCTGGCTGTCGCTCTTGTGCGCTACCGGCAGTCCTGCTTCCTCTGCGATACGGCGGATTTGTGGCTTTTCATACTCTCCAACAGGCATCAGCGTGCGACGAAGCTGCTCCTGTGTCAGATTGTAAAGCGCATATGTCTGGTCCTTTTCCGCTGTGACTGAGTTGGCTATGGTGTATCTGCCGTTTGGAAGCTGTGCTATGCGGGCATAATGGCCTGTTGCTATATAGTCTGCTCCTATCTCGAGCGAGCGGTGAAGCAGCGACTCCCATTTCACATAACGGTTACAGGCGATACACGGATTTGGCGTGTATGCGCGCTCATATTCGGATACGAAATAGTCTATGACATATTTCTTGAAATCAGCCTTGAAGTTCATCACATAATACGGAATATCAAGCACTGCTGCCACTCGTCTGGCGTCCTCCACCGCGGATAGCCCACAGCAGCCGCCCTCCTGTGACTGTTTAAATACGTCCTCGTCCTGCCATATCTGCATTGTGACTCCGATGACGTCGTATCCCTGTTCCTTTAATAAATATGCCGCTACTGACGAATCCACTCCGCCCGACATTCCTACTACAACCTTCTTTTTCATTAATAGTCTTCCTCAGGCGCCTCTTCCTTCTCGCTGATATCGTTTACAGGCTTCTCAAGTCCCTCGATTTTGATGCCGTTTTTCTCTGCGTAATCCCAGAGTGCCGCATGGATTGCCTCCTCTGCGAGAAGTGAGCAGTGTACCTTTACAGGTGGAAGTCCGTCAAGTGCCTCCATAACTGCCTTGTTTGTGACCTCAAGTGCCTCCTGGATTGTCTTGCCCTTTACGAGCTCTGTTGCCATACTGCTTGTTGCAACTGCTGCGCCACATCCGAAGGTCTTGAATTTGGCCTCCTGAATAATGCCGTTGTCATCTATATCCAAATACATTCTCATGATGTCTCCGCACTTTGCGTTTCCTACTGTGCCGACACCACTTGGATTCTCCATCTCTCCTACGTTTCTTGGATGGTTAAAATGGTCCATTACCTTTTCACTGTATGCCATGTCCTTAGTTCCTCCTAATTTTCATGTATATATTAATGTTGTGATAGTCACTATAATTTTGACCTGATCATTTATGCCTCTGCTTTGCCGTTTTTCTTTACGAAATCCTCGTACAACGGTGACATGCTTCTGAGCCTTGCTATGATTTCCTTTAACTTGTCCACTGTATAGTCGATATCCTCAAGAGTGGTCTTCTCTGATAATGTAAGACGCAGTGAGCCGTGCGCTATCTCATGTGGCAGTCCTATTGCAAGGAGCACATGCGATGGGTCGAGTGAGCCTGATGTGCAGGCTGAGCCTGAGCTGCCGCATACGCCTGCCTGATCAAGCAGGATAAGCATTGACTCTCCCTCGATGAATCTGAAGCAGAAGTTTGCATTGTTTGGCAGTCTGTCTGTTCTGTGTCCATTTAAGCGTGTATATGGGATCTCGCTTGTCACTCTCTCGATGAGGTGGTCTCTGAGCTTTGTCTCATATGCGCTGCGCTCTGCCATGTTGGCCTTTGCAAGCTCTACTGCCTTGCCGAGTCCTACGATACCCGGCACATTGTGTGTTCCTGCTCGTCTCTGGCGCTCCTGTGCTCCACCGTGGATAAATGAACGGATTTTTACGCCCTTTCTGATATACATCACGCCGATGCCCTTTGGTCCGTTGAGCTTGTGACCGCTGGCGCTGAGCATGTCAATATGCATATCATCTACATTAATCGGAATATGTCCGAATGCCTGAACTGCATCTGTGTGGAACAAAATGCCATGCTCCTTTGCTATCTCTCCGATTTCCTTAAGCGGCTGGATAGTTCCAATCTCGTTGTTTGCCGCCATCACTGAGATAAGGATTGTGTCAGGTCTGATGGCTGCCTTAAGCTCATCAAGCTTGATTTTTCCGTCCTCATCAACACCCACATATGTCACCTCAAAGCCATGCTTCTCAAGCCACTGTGCTGTATGAAGAATTGCATGATGCTCGATGGCTGATGTGATGATGTGCTTTCCTTTTGCGGCATATGCCTCTGCTGTAGCCTTTAATGCCCAGTTGTCGGACTCGCTGCCGCCGCCTGTGAAATATATCTCATCCTTCTTTGCTCCGATAAGGTCTGCGACCTCTCCTCTGGCATGATCCACTGCTCTTTCTGCCTCATCTGCAAAGCTGTATATAGCTGATGGATTGCCGTAATGCTCTGTAAAGTAAGGAAGCATTGCATCCACAACCTCCGGATATACCTGTGTGGTTGCCGCATTATCCAAATAAATTAATCTGCTCATCTATGATAACCTTCTTTCTTTATATGACATAATTTCCGTTCTTCTCGTTCTGCCAGTCTACCAGATCCTGCAATGTGATATTGTCAACCACACCTGAGATTGCATCATTGATCTTCTTGTACACAATAGATGTGACGCACTGCTGCTGTCTGTCGCAGACTATCTCGTCATCCTCTATACATGCTACCGGCGCAAGGCTGCCCTCTGTCTGTCTGAGAATCATGCCGACTGTGTAGTTCTGCGGTTCCATCTTCAGCATGTAGCCGCCCTGGGCGCCTCTGACACTTCTGACGTAGCCCGCCTTGTTTAAAATGGATATAATCTGTTCAAGATATTTATCTGAAATATCCTGTCTCTTCGCTACATCCTTCAGGCTGATGGGTGAACCATTGTTGTTCTCTGCAAGATCCATCATGAGGCGAAGAGCATAACGTCCTTTTGTTGAAATTTTCATTTATAGCACCTCTGTTTCATTTCCTACTGTTTTACTATACATTCAGAAATCGCCTTTGTCAAGCCGAAAAACAGAAATCATTTCATTTGTCAGGCTTAATTCCTCTAGGGATGTAGGTATTTCTTCTCTTGACACCCATTTTGCCACCGAAAGCTCCTGCATGTCAACCTCAATCT
The DNA here is from genome assembly GCF_977054825.1 of Agathobacter sp. NCBI lineage: Bacteria > Bacillati > Bacillota > Clostridia > Lachnospirales > Lachnospiraceae > Agathobacter > Agathobacter sp. The sequence continues at coordinate 13,586 of NZ_CDRTEH010000024.1, read as the reverse complement.
CATCTGTTCCGTCAACTTCACAGAAATATCCCGCAAGTATATTGTCGGTAAAGCCCCACGGCTGCGATTTATAGTATCTGATGTTTTTCACACGCAGTCCTGTTTCCTCCATGACCTCACGGCGTACGGTCTCCTCAAGCGACTCACCTATCTCGTTAAAGCCTGCCACAAGTGCGTACTTTTTATACTCTCTGCCATTATATTTTGTCAAAAGCAGCTTATCTCCATTGGTAACTCCCACTATCACTGCCGGATTGATGCGCGGGTAAACCATGTTTCCACAGACCGGACATCTGAGCATGCGCTCCACGTCGTCCTCCACAAGCCTGTTGGCGCATCTGCCGCAGAAATGGTTCTTATCATACCAGCCATCCAGATGAAATCCCGTTATCGCGGCAAGCACGTACTCCTTCGGTGCCGCGCTGCGCATATAGTGCCGGTTTATGAATTTGCCACCTGTTACTTCCAGTATATGCATTTTGTTGGCATGTGACAGTGCCACCCTGAAAAATGCAGTATCGTCAAGTGTAAACAGATACTGATATTTAGCATCGGGGCATTCTGTTTTTATATCCTCATATCTTGGAAAGCTTATCTGATGAATATCCTGATTGGATTCGTTAGCAGGCATGTCCGATGCCTGCTGCACCAGAAGCTGTCCCCTGCTAAAAAAAAGGACCCTGCTGTCCGGGTCCGGCTGTATGTTTTTGTATGTTATGTCCCACGTGTGTGGTGCAATGTCCTGAATCATGGTATGCCTCGATTTTCCTTTTTCCGCTGATTACCTATGTTATCATACGATTTTTATACGCGCGTATAAACCCGTGCCACTCCAGCCGAAAATTCGCCTCTTTCGAGGCTTCTCCGCCACTGCGTGGCTACAATTTTCGGTTTCCGTTGCACCGTCTGATAACATAGTTAATCAGCCCGGAAATAGAATTTCCGCTGATTACCTATGTTATCATACGATTTTTATACGCTAAAAATCCGAGCGCCTCGCTTCGAACTATCACAACAGACGTTACCTCCACAGTTAACTCCCTCCAGGCTGCCTCGCGTCACATGAAAGCTTCTACTTAGTGCTGCTGTGTTCCCACCCTGACACGGTTCATAGATTTCCATTGCGCAAGACCCAGACGTCAACGCCACTTATGGAGGGCAGCTCCACCGCTTAAGCCCTCTACGAAGCATCACCCCAACTATAGCGGATTGTTGGTTCAAGGTACCGCTACCACCCCGGCTGCTCGGAGTCTTAAGTATACGCTATATTGCAGGGTTTTGTCAAGATTTATTGCAACTTCCTTGGATATGATTACGGCATGCAAGCCCCGGGTACTACTGACTCACACACATACTCTCCCGCCGTCGCTACGCTACGTGGCTAAGATACTGTACAAAATTATGCTTGATGTTTTTCTATGCTTGACGAAACCGTCGAAACGCGCCGTCCATGGCGCGGTTCTCCTCGCCCCTGCGTCCATGCCGGGGCGTTTCTGTGTCTCATGGGCATAATTTCTACAGTATCTAAACCTCTTCGCTATTCGCGCTTCGTGAGAGTATGTGTGCGCGTCCGGTACCCGGGGCTTACATGCCTTACGTTGTGGTTTTAACGACAAATGGCTTTACTGCCCTTGAAGCTTGCGCTTCTTTCGCAGCTCCTTGAAAAAGGTGGAAAGCATGGTGCTGCATTCGTCGCCGCAGATGCCTATATCTGTCTGCACCTGATGATTAAACTGCTGCATCTGCAGTAGATTGATGATTGAGCCTGCACAGCCTGCTTTCGGATTCATGGCACCTATTACCACTCTGGGAATGCGTGCCTGTACTATTGCTCCGGCACACATCTGGCAAGGTTCAAGAGTGACGTACATGGTACATTCCTCGAGACGCCAATCTCCTGTCTTTTTGCTGGCTTTGCGGATGGCAGAGAGCTCAGCGTGAGCGAGTGGATTTTTGTCGGTATTTCTGCGGTTGTAGCCGCGTGCAATAATTTTGTCACCGGCTACAATTACGCAGCCTATCGGCACCTCATCGAGTGCATATGCTTTTTTTGCCTGTTTTATTGCCTGTTTCATATATTTTTCATCTTGTGTCATATTTGTCTGCTCCATGTGTTATAATCTATTTATCATGATACACCAAATGTGAAAGAAGGAAAATATGTTTTTTGAATATGAAACCCCACGCCTGCTTCTTAAGGTATTGCGCGCTGATTGCGCTCCGCAGGTTTTGGATTTTTACAATAGGGATAAAGAGCTTTTCGAAATGTATGAGATAGACCGTGTGCCTGACTTTTATACCGTGAAGCACCTGCAAAAGGTGCTCAGATATGAATACAATATGGCTGTCAAATCACAGCTTTTCAGATTTTATGTTTTTGAGAAAGAAAATCCGTGTCGGATTATCGGCACTGTGTGTATACATAATATCGCTCCGGCTTTTTACGGAAGCTGTGAGATTGGCTATAAATTTTCCAGTGAGTTTCACCACATGGGGTATGCCACTGAGGCAGTCGGCTTCTGCACAAAGCTTGCCTTTAATGAGCTTCGCATGCACAAGGTGACGGCGGTTGTCCACCCGGGCAATGTGCCTTCGATGAAGCTTCTTAATGAGCTTGGCTTCGTGCAGGAGGGACTGCTTAGGGATTATCTGATGCTGCATGGGCATTGGTGTAATCACTATATTTACGGGCTAATTAATAAATGATTAAATTTGTGTATTTCTCATAATACATTATTATGAAATTTGGCGCAGGGAACAATTCCTGCGCCAATTTATCATACCTTTTAAAAATCTATACTATTTTTTATATTTTTCAAAATTTTATTTCTATTCTTCTCATGCAAATATGTAGGATTAAGCTTTCCTTTTTGATATTTCAAATATGTTCCTGCTGTTTTATCAACAAGCAGCTTTGTAAAAAATCGCTCCCAACTGAAATATTCCTGACTTTCTATATAATCCTCTGGTTTGTCCAAAATATCCTTAATATCTTTGTCTTCAAGCAACTCAGAACTGAGTATAATCCACTCAAATGATTCCGGCAGATATAACTTTATATTGCCTCTTTCCACAGACATTTTATATAATGCATCCATTTCCGGACCAATTGCTGCACCGTCAGCTATTACACAAATACTCTCTGTTTCAGCTTTTAGTTGTTCTAGCATAGCAAATATTTTTGTTTTTCCACCAGCGCTTTCACACACTATATTTTTTTCTTTCGATATTGCCTTGAAATACTCATATCCAGAATTTGTATCTTCAACAATTATTTTTTCAGGTTTACATGAAAGATCCTGATTTAAAGGATAAATATGATACATCTCCTGATATATTTGCTTTGTGTTCTGATACTTTCCTGAAGAATACAGTCCATATATTTCTTCAACACTATATGGCAGATTGTACAGGTTTTCTCTTGTTATTATCACAAAATAATTATCTGACGCCTTTACAAGTTCAGCAAACTCTTGCTGTCTTATAAACTGATTTTCTTCGTCAATAAAAATGATATTTCCTGATAAATTTTTGAGCAGCATCTGCCACAGATTTCCCTCAAGAACTGTACACGGAACATCACATTCGATTTCAATTCCGCTTGCATTACCCAGGTTTGCAAACTGTCTGATCATATTTATGAGTGTTGTTTTTCCTGTAGCACTGTCCCCTTTTATTATCGTAATATTTCTTTTTATTTCAAATTCATAATGAAGTCTATTGTTTTTCACAACAATTTTATGCTTGCCCTTCATACCTTCTCCTATACATATTTGCCTGCAACACTGATGAATTCAGCCATACTGTGAACTATTTCTCCCGTATTCAGTATCTTTGCCTCAAAATCTTTACCAAAATCCATTATATGATGCAGATTAATTGTCAGATTCTTTTTGCCCGCAATTCTCAATATCCACTTTGCGCAGTTATCACCACACGCTGAAGCATTAAAAATTTTTCCGCTATCATCAAAAGCCATCAACATAAGGGTTTTCACTCCACCGGACAATTCCTTTGTGGATATCGGTCCCAGTATCGGGCTTTGTACCAGATGTGGTCCAATGACGTCTGATTTATCTATATCTTTTATCATTTTGACAGACAGCTCATCCGTTATCCATTCATCTTCATATGTATTATCAAAATACACAGGAGGATGGTAAATTGCATTTTCCATATCCCCTAAATATATATTTAACATTGAAATCCTCCATCCCATTTGTTAGGATTCTAAAGTATACGCTATGATACGATTCATTGTCAAGTTTCTAAGCATTTACACCTCTCTCACCACAGCAGTGATCAATTCTGTAAACTGCTTTGCCACGCGGTCTGCGGTTTCCTGCACTTCCTTATGGTTGAGCTCTTTGTCGGATAGTCCTGCTGCCAGATTGGTGATACATGAGATTCCGCAAACCTCAAGCCCCATATGACGCGCTGCAAGTGCCTCACAGGCTGTGCTCATTCCGACGGCATCTCCTCCCAGGATTTTACACATCCTGACCTCGGCCGGAGTCTCATACTGCGGGCCTGTGAGCTGTACGTAGACTCCCTCTCTCAGCTTTATGCCTAGCTTATCCGCCTTTTCTTTTACGATTTCTCTCATTCTGCGGCTGTATACCTCGCTCATATCCGGAAAACGCTCACCCAGCTCATCAATATTGGCTCCGATCAGTGGACTTGGTATGGCTGTCGCGATATGGTCTGCAATCAGCATAAAGTCGCCAGGATTAAAATCAGTATTGAGACCTCCTGCCGCATTTGTGAGTATTAGCTTTTTTGCGCCCATCATTCCCATGAGGCGTGTCGGAAGCACAACATCTGTTATCGGATAGCCCTCATAATAGTGGACTCTGCCCTGCATGATGACAACAGGCACACTATCCACATATCCAAATACAAATCTGCCCTTATGTCCGGGAACCGTGGATGTCGGAAAGTCCTCGATATCCTTGTAATCTATGGTTGTCTCTATCTTAATCTGCTCTGCATAGTCTCCAAGCCCTGAGCCCAAAACTATGGCTGTTTTTGGTACAAAATCTGTTTTTTCACGCACACTTGCAAGACATGTGGTGAGTTTTTCATATATCCTGTTCATTTTTTCTCCATATATTTTCTGTTGCTATATTTTCTGTTTAAGTTTAAAACATTCCTGAGATATTACCCCTTAAAGCTCTTCAAGAATAGAATGTCCGATGGTACCCTCCGGCATTTTTACGCCGAAGTTGTCTGCAATTGTGGCTCCAATCACCGCAAAGGTAGCTTCCTCCTCAATTGCGCCGCCGCACTTCATGCTCTTTGAATACGCGATAAACGGCACATACTCGCGTGTGTGGTCCGTTCCCTTGTAGGTAGGGTCGTTTCCGTGGTCTGCGGTCAGTATGAGCAGGTCATCATCCCTTAGCTTATCCATTAAAATGCCCAGATTTTTGTCAAATCGCTCTATTTCCTCTCCGTAGCCTGTCACATTTCTGCGGTGTCCCCACAGTGCGTCGAAATCGACCAGATTCACATAGCATAGCCCGGTAAAATCCTTCTTGCAAATATCAATGGTCTGCTCCATTCCATGAACCGAGCTCTTTGAGCGGAATGCCTCTGTAATGCCCTCTCCGCAGAAAATATCATTGATTTTGCCGACTGAAATGACATCCAGCCCACTGTCCTTTAATGCATTTAACGCCGTAAGACCTGTAGGCTTAAGTGCGTAGTCATGCCTGTTTGAGGTTCGCACGAACTCACCCTTTTTCTTTCCCACATACGGTCTTGCGATGACGCGCCCTACTCTCCACTCGTCCCTAAGTGTTATTTTTCTGGCTATCTCACAGCAGCGGTAGAGATTCTGTAAATCAAAGGTCTCCTCATTGCCGCAAATCTGAAGCACCGAATCCGCTGATGTATACACAATCATCGAGCCGTTCTTTATCTCTTCCTCTCCGAGCTCCTCGATTATCTCTGTGCCGCTGGCGCTCTTGTTGCCTATGACCTTTTTTCCGCACTGCTTCTCAAGCTCAGCGATAAGCTCCGGTGGAAATCCGTGCTCTGTGAAGGTCTTGAACGGCTTTTCGGTTTTTATGCCCATCATCTCCCAGTGACCTGTCATCGTGTCCTTGCCGTTGCTTGCCTCTGCCAGCCGCGTAAATCGTCCGATTGGCTCAGCAGCCGGCTGCATCTGACCGCCACAATGCAGATTGAGCATTCCAAGCCTTGTAAGATTTGGGATGTCGAGAGTCTGCATCCTCTCAAGTATATGCCCAAAGGTGTCTACATCTGTGTCTCCAAACCTTTCTGAGTCCGGCATCGCACCGATTCCCAAAGAGTCTAGGACTATCACAAAAATTCTGTTATATTTCTTCATGGTGTTATACCTCCATTTTCCGGTCCGTAAATTTGTGCTGCGGGGAGCCCCTGCGCTATACCAGCTTTCTGAAAATCCGCTCCTTCACCGCATCATCCGCAAATGCCACGTCCAGTGCATTTTTCATCATAAGCGGCAGCTCCTCATCGCGTATGCCATAGGTTTTTTCTATGAACTCAAGCTCCTTTGACAGAGTTGTATTGCTGACGGTGCGGTTGTCTGTGTTTATTGTGACCTTTAATCCCGCGTTCAAAAACTCCCTGATGGGATATTCGTCTGAGGATGCCACCGCCTTGGTCTGCAGGTTGCTTATCGGACAAAGCTCGATACCTATGCCCTTTGCCGAAAGCTGCCTTTCAAGCTCTTCGTGGCCTCTCATGGCTATTCCATGGCCTATCCTGGCTGCTCCGACCTCCACTGCGTCTATTATATTCTGTGCATTTCCGCACTCTCCCGCATGGATGGTAAAAGGCATGCCAAGCTGCTTTGCATATTTGAAAAGCTCCATGAAGCCGGACATAGGGTAAGGCACCTCAGCACCTGCGAGGTCTGCCGCACACACGCCCGCGCCCAAAAATCCCCTTGCGGTGTGCAGCATGCGTCTGTTTTGCTCCTCACTGTGATGCCTCATGGCACACACGATAAGCCCATACTCTATGCCAAAATCCTTTTTTCCTCTCTCAAGTCCCTTAATTGTCGCCTCTATCACGCGCTCGCAGTTCATCCGCTCATTCTCCGAAAGCAGTGGTGCGAAACGGATTTCCGCGTATACTACGTTTTCCCGGTGCATGCTCTTAAGCACATCATAGGCGGCTCCTTCAAGTCCCTCTTCATCCTGAATGCACTGCCCCGGTAAATCAAACTTCTCCAGATACTGTGCGAGACTCGTGCAGTCATCCGACACGCTAAGCTCTGCCTCCTGCACCGTCCTGCCAAGCCTTTTCTCAACAAATTCACGACTTAAGGAGCCATCCAGATGGCAGTGAAGCTCGATTTTCGGCATCTTGATTATATTGTCTCTTATATTCTCTTCTCTCTCCATATTTCCCCCATTTCCGGTTTCCTACTTCCTGTTGAGGCAGCCGATGTTCACACCACCATATAATCAACAAATATTACCGCCCATTATACAGTCCATTAAAGGTACAGCTACAGGTCGCTCTACTCAAGGTTCGCAGGTCCGAATCCCTGCGGAAGCATGTCCTCAAGCGTATAAATCCTATAATTTTCCCTGTCAATTGCCAGTATTATTTTAAAGGTCTTAGGATTACAAAACTCCATCATAACCTGGCGGCATACTCCGCATGGTGCGGTATAACCTGTCGCTTTTTGGTTCTTTCCGCCCACGATACAGATTGCCTCAAAGTCCCGCACACCTTCACTCACTGCCTTGAAAAATGCTGTTCTTTCCGCACAGTTTGTCGGTGTGTAGGCTGCGTTTTCTATATTGCAGCCGGTATAGACTACTTGGTTTTTTGCTAAAAGCGCTGCACCGACATTAAAGCCTGAGTACGGCGCATATGAAAAATCAAGCTGTGCAAGGGCTGTATCAATCAGTTTTTCAATTGTTTTTTTATCCATATATAATTCCCCGGTTATTCATTGTATACAAAGATTAGTCCATAGCCTTAACAAGCTTCACCACACGGCTTGTCCCAAGCCTGTCAGCGCCAAGCTCAAGAAACCTTTCTGCATCGTCTAATGAAGAAATGCCTCCGGCGGCCTTCATCCTCACACACTCTCCGATATGCTCCGAAAACAGCTTTATATCGTCAAAGGTCGCGCCTGCCGTGCCAAAGCCTGTGGATGTCTTGATGTAATCGGCCCCTGCGCTCGTCACGATATCGCACATCCTGATTTTCTCATCATCTGTGAGAAAGCAGGTCTCGATGATGACCTTTAGCACCTTGTCCTTGCATATGGACTTGAGCTTCTTTATTTCATCCTCTATCAGCTCATACCTTTTATCCTTGAGCCAGCCGATATTGATGACCATATCTATCTCTGCTGCTCCGTTTGCAAGAGCATCCTCTGTCTCAAAGGCCTTCACCGCAGTGGTCGAATATCCGTTAGGGAAGCCTATCACTGTGCAGACCTTTACCCGTTCACCCAGATAATCTGCTGCCTGCTTTACGTAGCTCGGCGGTATGCATACCGATGCAGTCTGATACTTTATTGCATCATCGCATATCTGCTTGATTTCATCCCATGTAGCCTGCGGGGATAAAAGTGTATGGTCCACGTGTTTTAAAATTTCATTTATATCCAATGTCTGTTCTCCGTTTCTGTGTTTTAATATATGACTTATTTCTCGGCACAATCCCCACGAATGAGGTTTCTCACTGCCGAAACCGCCACCTGAACTGCCATGTCCGTATCGCGCACCACAGGATTCTCAAGCCCAAGCTTTTCCCTCTCCTGATTTGCAACCACAAGGAAGCATGAGCCAGCCCTGACTCCAAGCTTTGCCGCAACGACAAAAAGCGCTGCAGACTCCATCTCTGACGCAAGACAGCCAAGCATCCTCCATGCATTCCATTTGTTGATAAGCTCATAGCCTGCCGGCATTTTTTCCGGCTCGTGCTGTCCGTAAAATGCATCCTTGCACTGCACCACGCCTGTGTGATGCGTAAAGTTTTTCTGCTTTGCTGCCGCAACAAGCGCGTTTGTAACATCTAAATCTGCCACAGCCGGAAACTCTATCGGCGCATACTCCTTTGATGTGCCCTCCATGCGGATGGCGCCTGTCGCAATCACGATGTCACCGCTTTTCACGTCTGTCTGCATGCCTCCACAGGTTCCGATTCTCACAAACGTATCTGCACCGCATCTATACAGCTCCTCCATCGCAATGGATGCGGATGGTCCGCCGATGCCGGTCGATGTCACGCTGACCTTCACCCCATCCAATGTACCGGTGTATGTGATAAACTCCCTGTTGTCCGCTATAAGGACCGGATTGTCAAGGTACTGTGCTATTTTAACACACCTCTTCGGGTCTCCCGGCATGATAACATACCGGCCGACCTCTCCCTTTGCGACCTGGATATGATACTGTCTGTCAGGATCCTTTGAATAATTTTTCATGTAATGCCACCTCCCACAGCTTTTCTTCTGTTAGCTTTAATTATACACAATTTCTGTGGTTTTGTGCAGAGAAATGTTTATGTAATACGAAAATTGTGGCATGCCACAATTTTCTTATAATACTGTCAAATCGTCAGCGGGCAGAACCAATATCCGAACACTCCGCTATCTACATCTGCTGCATTTGCCGGGGCGGCCGGCTCAAATTCCGTGAAGCCGAATATCCCTGCAAGCATGCGCTCCTGCGGCTCGCTCACGCCCGGCACTCCGAGGTATTGCCTGCCATCTGTTTCCGTTTTGATGACGAGATGCTTATAGTTTGCATAACCGTGCGCAAGGAAGCTGTTATTTACTATGTACCAGTTTTTGGCCGGAAGTGTGCGAAGCTCTGATATGTCTATGCGTCTGATTTTCTCAGGACTGTCATCAACATTTTGACTATGGATTTCTTTCTGACTGCCCGGTTCAGGCCTAGGAGTCGATACAGGTTTTTGCTTATTTGATAAATCCTCTTGTGCCTTGAGCGGTTTTTCTATAACTGCCGCCGTGTTATCCGTCCAACAGCTCGCCAGAAATTTTTCATCTGCATTTTCCAGCTCTATCCTCACACCAAGCACCTGCAAAAATGTCTTTCCGCTGTCCTTTACATTTTCTGTATCTACATTATATATCTCGCGTGCTTCACCGTTTTTTACCGTAAGTATTCCTGCCTCTATGGCTGCTCCCGCCCCGTATACCAGATACACTCTTCCTTTTCCGGAATATTTTCCGAGATTTTTTATCTGCACGAGAAATGCACTTTTTTCACCATTTATTTCTACTTTTATAAAGCCTGCATTATTTCCTTTAATTCTGCCATCATATAAATACAGGTATGTAACGAATCTCTTCATGATTATTTAGCCGCCTGCGCGTTTTGTATTATTCTATGAGTGAAGCAGTGATATTATGTGTATTATTTATTTATACTTGATTTATAGGTATTCGAGCCATCTTGAGAGCAAGAAAATCTGCTGCTTACATGACCAGCATGGCGCATCAGAATTTTTATTTAAAATAAAATAGGAATTATTCTTATTTTTCTCTTGACATCTATAGTACTTTCGTGTATATTAATATCAGTAACAATTCCTGATTTCATTTGAGAGGAGATTCACATGATTAAGTATAGTCGTCAAAGAGAGTCGATAGTCAACTTTCTGGCGAGCCGGACCGATCACCCGACTGCTGAAACTATCTATCAGAATATCAAAAAAGAATTTCCAAACATCAGTCTGGGAACTGTTTACAGAAACCTTTCCTTGCTTGAGGAAATTGGTGAGATCATCAAGATTTCGACAGGAGTTGGTCCTGACCATTACGACTACAACACGGCGCCTCATTATCACTTTATATGCAGAGGCTGCGGACGCGTGATGGATATTGATTTGGACTTCGCCGATGATCTGATGACACAGGTGCAGGAATCCACTGATTTAGCCATTGAGAGCTGCTCAGTTTCGTTTACGGGACTTTGTCCGGATTGTGAGAATGAGCTTTCCTAGAGCCTGACAATTTTTACAACAATTAAACATTTATTTACTATTCTTTAAAAGGAGGAACATTATTATGGCAAAATGGGTTTGTACAGTTTGTGGATACGTTTATGAGGGAGAGAATCCACCGGCAGAGTGTCCGGTATGCCACGTTGGCGCAGATAAATTCAAGAAGGTTGAGGGAGATTTAACACTTGCTGCAGAGCATGAGTTTGGAGTATATGCTTCAACTGTTAAGAACAATCCTGAAATCTCTGATGAAGATAAGAAATACATCTTCGAGCAGTTAAAGGCTAACTTCGAGGGCGAGTGCTCTGAGGTAGGTATGTATCTTTGCATGGCTCGTGTAGCTCATCGCGAGGGATATCCTGAGATTGGTCTCTACTGGGAGAAGGCAGCTTACGAAGAGGCTGAGCATGCAGCTAAGTTTGCAGAGATGCTCGGTGAGGACCTTGAGCCAAACATGAAGGCTACTACAAAGGACAACCTCGCTTGGAGAGTTGACTGTGAGTTCGGTGCTACAGCAGGAAAGACTGACCTTGCTAAATGTGCTAAGAAGAACAACCTTGATGCAATCCATGATACCGTTCATGAGATGGCTCGTGACGAGGCTAGACACGGAAGAGCCCTTAAGGGACTTCTTGACAGATATTTCGGTTAATTACAAAATAGATAAATATCATTTTAAATGCAACGCAAAAACCAGTTCGTAAAAGTGTCTTTTTACGAACTGGTTTTATTTTGGTCAGGTTCTGCAAACTTGAAATTATCAAACTCATTTTACCAAAAACGGTAAGAGATAAAACGGTTCTAACAATAGATTTTCTTCCTTTCCTGCATCTTTCTGTGATATTAAATACGCCTTGCTAATATTCTGAGAATATTTTCTGCAAAATTCCCTTATGGATTCATGTTTTCCGGATCCTGAGGACTTAACTTCAAATGCATTTATCTTACTTCCTTCCGAAATCAGGAAATCCACCTCATAATAATGCGTACTCCCTTTTTTCTCCCAGGTATGATAGTACAGTTTTCTCCCAGAGACTGTAATCATTTGAGCGACCAGATTCTCATAAAGATACCCCAGATTTGCCGGTAATTTATCAGAAAGTAACTTCGCATAAATATCATTTTCCGTCACCGGACGGTCAATAAACATCAGTGTAACAAATAATCCTATATCTGAAAGATATAACTTGTAACTGTCAAAATCTTTTGTGTCCGTCAGGCTGACCCTTGGATCGTTAGAATTATAGCATGGCAGAACCGTTTTTGAATCTATCAGCTCGTATAATAATTCTTCTGCTTTCGTGTTATTTCTTTTTCCGATTGCTGTGGTAATACGATATTTTCTTGCATCCTTTGCCAGATGCGCCGGAATCGCATGATATAATGCCGATATTCTTCCGGAGGCATCGATTTTTTTAAAATCTTCCTCATACAAAGATATGATCTGCCTTTTTACCATATCTATTTCTGAAAAGTTTTTTCCATTAACATACGCTTCTACTGCCTGTGGCATTCCCCCTACTGCCATGTAAATTCTCAAGTCTCTCATTAATTTACGGTTAGTTGCCTGTCCAATAGCTGCTCCGCTATCATAAATCTGCTGCAATAACCCATAATTATTGCCCGTGGCATCACAGAATTCTTCGTAATCCATGGGATATACTTCCAGCTTCATTTCCTCGGATGGAATCAGGATGTCCTTTACATTTTTCTTTATCGAGATCAAAGAGCCTGTTTCCAGATAGCTGTACCTGCCGTCATGTACAAGATGCTTTATTGCCTGTCTGGCCTTTGGAAACAACTGTACTTCGTCAAAAATAATGAGGGACTCGTGTTCATACAATGTGATTCCGGTTTCTGCCTGCAGCCTCAGAAAAAAAATATTTAAATTCCCTATATCATCAAAACATTCCAGAATATTACTTGTTGTTTTGGAAAAATCAATTAAAATATAGGATCTATATTCATTTTTTGCAAAGGTCTCCGCAATAGTCGACTTGCCAACTCGCCTTGCGCCTTCCAACAATACCGCATATTTTTCTGAATATAGCTTTTTCCATTCCAATAATTTATCGTATGCTTTTCTTTTAAAATACATAATTACCTCCACCAATATAAGTATGTTATATCACAAAATATGCATTCCTTCAATTTATATATTTTATATTATATGCGTTTCTTCAATATTTATTGCAGTGATTTTGTGCTTATATTCAAAAGTTCTGTGGTTGTGGTAAATAATTATTTCTTTCTCGTTGGATTTTTTTTGTATTTAAAATTACACTATTTTTTCACTATTTTTCATTACTTCATCGTCTTCGCCACGCTACTTTTCTTGCAAGGGATTTTTCCCTTGATCCTTTATTTATTATATTTGATGGTGCTTTTCGCCCCAAAATGGTGAAAGTGGGGGCACTTTCTGCCCCCACTCTGGATATGTTGCTAAAATACTGTTTAGATTTATCATACATACAACTGGAATTTACCTTCTGCTCATATAAAATATATCAATAGCTTTACTTGCAAACTCTGCTGTGCCAACTCCTCCAACATCATCAATATTTTCCGTAAGTTCTCCTCCACCGGCATACATTCTTCCA
>NZ_CDRTEH010000023.1:12404-36490 GCF_977054825.1 Agathobacter sp. | reverse complement strand
GTCAAATCAAGGACTTCTTTGCTAATTAGGAAACATATTTTAAAATCAAATCGCAATATTAAGAGGCAATATTAAGAGGCAACGTTAATAGGCAGCATTAATAGGCGATATTAAGAGGCAGAAATGAGCATCAAATTTGAGATAACAAAACAAAACAACATACATTTTGGAATTGCAACAGCAGCGGCCGCGCTGGTGGGGTACTTTACATCGGCAAGCTGGTGGGTGATTCTTTTGTTTGCGGCAGCATATTTTGGACTTGTAAATGTGAAGCTTGAGCTTCCGGTGAAGCTGTCGTGGCTTTGGGCTGCGATACTGCTTGTCATTGGAGCTATACTATCTGTTTTTTCGGTGCAGTATGTGCTGCTGACGGATGAGGACTTTGTGAAAACCACCGATACGGTGTGCGTGGTAAATGTGGTTCTGGCGCTTGCCATATATCTGGTGATACTTTTTATCACGAACAATGCGAGGCTGACCTGTACCATAGCATCAATTGCCATTCTCGCGTTTGGATTTATAGATTATTTTGTTTATGAATTCCGTGGCAATGAGTTCACATATGCGGATTTGAAGTCAGCGGGAACGGGACTTTCCGTTGTGACAAAATACAAATTCGTGATAGACTACAAGTTTTTGTATGTGATTCTGGCGGCTGTTTTGTATATAGTGCTGGTAAGGCGCATAGAAGTGCAGTTTGAGTCGGCTATCCATATGCGGATTATTTCGATACTGCTCACAATAATATGCGTGCTGTATGTCATCATGAATTCCATGTCACTGAACACCGAGACCTGGGAGAAAAAGGGCACGTACAGAAACGGCTATCTGCTGAACTTTGTGCTCGGCATAAGGGACAGCTTTGTGAAGGCACCTGATGGCTACAGCAAGGCAGCAGTTGACAAGATAGCAGACAATTTCAAGGAAACGGACAGCTCATATTCACAGTCTGATGCAAAAAATCCGACAATCATTGTTATCATGAATGAGTCGTTTGCGGATCTGTCGGTGGTGGGAGATTTTGAGACCAACACGCAGGTCACACCGTTTATGGATTCTCTTAGTGAAAATACGCTTAAAGGCTATGCACTTTCGTCCGTCTACGGTGCGAAGACGCCGAACTCTGAGTGGGAATTTGAGACAGGAAACTCGATGGCATTTCTGCCGGACGGCTCAGTGGTTTATCAGCAGTATATAAATGATGACCCGACATCCATAGTTTCAAACCTGAAAAATATCGGCTATACGACGGTTGCGATGCATCCGTACTATGCGACAGGCTGGAGCAGGAACAAGGTTTATCCGCATCTGGGCTATGATGAGACTTACTTTATAGATGATTTTGACCAGACAAAGATACTTAGGGAGTATATCACGGACCAGGAGCTCTATGATAAGATCATTGACCGCTACGAGAAAAAGAGCGATGACGAGAAGCTTTACATCATGGGTGTTACGATGCAAAACCACGGTGGCTACGGTGAGAGATATGACAACTTCAATCAGGAGGTTTACAAGGTTGGAGCATCATACACCGATGCGAACCAGTATCTGTCACTTTTGAATGAGAGCGACAAGGCACTCGAAAATCTCATCACATACTTTAAGGGTGTGGATGATCCGGTAGAGATTGTGTTTTTTGGAGACCACCAGCCGGGGTTGTGTAATGATTTTATCAAGCTATTAAATGGCAAGGGCAATTCAGGACTTACGGAGCAGGAGCTTGAGAATCTGTACAAGGTGCCGTTTTTCATATGGACCAATTATGAGACGGATGCACAGACAGTTGATGTGACGAGCCTCAACTATCTGTCAACCCTGACACTTGAGAGAGCAAACATAGATCTGCCGGCATACAACCAGTTTCTCGCAGAGCTGATGGAGAAGATTCCGGCGATAAATTCAAGGGGCTATTATTCGAAAAAGAATGAGTGCTTTATGCATGTGGATGAGGCAACAGGAGACGAGGCAAAATGGATTAAGGCATACAATATCCTGCAGTACAATTCGATGTTTGACGAGAAGAACAGAAGCTCGCTGCTGTTTCCGTACCTGAAATAATGGGATGGTCTGAAGCAGCCATAAATACACATATGATAAAATGAATTAATATAATTATTCAGGGAGTTAATAATGAAGCTAAGTGATTTATTACAATTTGATAACATAATTGTGCAATGTCATGATAATCCGGACGCAGATGCACTGGCAAGCGGCTTTGGCGTCTATGAATACCTGAGGATAAATGGAAAAAGTCCCAGACTTGTATACGGAGGCAGGAATATCATACACAAGAGCAATCTGGTGCTTATGGTAGAAAGCCTTGGCATACCGATAGAGCATGTGGATTTTTTGGACAATCCTCAGCTGCTTGTGACTGTCGATTGCCAGTATGGTGGTGGGAATGTCACATTTTTCAAGGCAGAAAATGTGGCTGTCATAGATCACCACAGAGTATCGGGAGAGCTTCCTCCTATGAACCGTGTCATGAGCTATATGGGCTCATGTGCGACAATCGTGTGGGATATGCTGCGCGAGGAGGGTGTAGAGATAAACAGAAAGCTGGCAACAGCGCTGTATTATGGACTTTACACTGACACCGGAGAATTTACCGAGATAACCCATTCGCTTGATAGGGATCTGCGCGATGAGGCGGATTTTGACAGCGCTATAGTGGCAAAATTTAGAAATGCCAACATGTCACTTGAGGAGCTCGACATAGCCGGAACAGCATTGCTTGGGCGCGATTATATAGAGGAATATCGTCTGGCGGTCGTAAAGGCAGGGGCATGTGACCCGAATGTGCTCGGCATCATAAGCGATTTTGTGCTGGAGGTGGATGCTATTGACATATGTATGGTGTTTTCAGTGATTAAGAATGGAGTGAAGCTGTCGTTTAGAAGCTGCATAAAAGAGGTGAGCGCAAGCGAAATGGCGCAGGAGGTGTGCAGGGGCATAGGCTCAGGCGGAGGACATTATTACAAGGCTGGTGGATTTATTCCGATGGATCTGCTGATAGACAGCTATAATGTCTATTGCAAAGAAAAAGATGTGACACCAAGGTTTCAGTACAGCAGCGATGGCACACACAAGCGTCCTTCGGATTCTGCAATCAAATCTTTTTTGGAGGAGCGGCTTTTTGATTATTTAAACGATACAAAGATAATTTACGGAGAAGATTTTGATACGAGCGGCTTCAAAAAAGTGGATTATAAAAAACGCCCGATTCCGATGGGATATATCATTGCAAAGGACATACTGCCTGTGGGCTGCAGCATGGGAGTGAGGACGGCTAAGGGAGATATCTCCACACCGGTTAATGAGGATACGGTAGTCATAATAGGAGAAGATGGCAGTGTACGGATTTCAAATCTGGACAGGCTGAACAAAAGCTTCAGGATATACAAGGACTGGCGGTTTACTGTGAAACAGACAGATTATGTGCCGAGGTTCAAGAATAAGGATGCAGAGACTATAGTGGATGGAATGGCACATGCCAGAGTGTGCATACCTGTTGAGGAGGATTTTTCAAGGGCATTTGTGCTAAAGCACAAGGTAAAGCTATTTAAGAATAAGGATGACAGCAGTTATATATCAGGCAGACCGGGAGATATTATGGTTCTGCCAAATGATGACAGGAATGAGGCATATATGATAAGCAAGACAGAATTTGAAAAGACACATATAGCAAAGGGGGAGGAGGAAAACCGTAAAAAAGCGGTCGTTTTCGACCTGGATGGAACACTTCTCTACACTCTTGAGGATTTAAAAAATGCAACAAACTATGCATTGAAACAAAATGGCATGCCGGAGCGTACACTTGACGAGGTGCGCAGATTTGTGGGAAACGGTGTAAAGCTTCTGATGGAGCGTGCAGTGCCACAGGGAGCAGACAATCCAAAGTTTGAGGAGACCTTTGCGTTATTCAAGGAGTACTATGACGCACATTGCAACGACAATACATCGCCATATGATGGTATCATGGAGCTGCTTGAGGAGCTTAAGGTGCGCGGCATCAAAATGGCTATCGTATCAAACAAGATAGATTTTGCGGTAAAATCGCTGGACAAGCTGTATTTTAAGGATTACATGACAGCAGCCATCGGTGAGATGGAGGAGGAAGGCATCCGCAAAAAGCCGGCGCCTGATATGGTGCAGAAGGCACTTAAAGAGCTTCAGGTGAGTGTAGAGGAGGCAATCTATGTGGGTGACTCCGATGTGGATATCGCCACGGCGAAAAACTCAGGACTGGAGTGCGTATCTGTCACATGGGGCTTCAGGGATGTGGAGTTTTTGAAGGAGCATGGCGCAACAAATCTGATAGATGAACCGGTCGAATTGTTAAATTACGTATAATCAGGAGAACTTTGATTTATGCTTTCAGAAAAGGGACTATTGATAATTGAAAAGCTGGCAGAGCACAACAATGAGCTTGTCACATCAAAGGCTCTTGCTGCGTCCACAGGTATGTCGGAGCGAAGTGTGAAGACATATCTGAAGGAGGTGGCTGATTTTTGTGAGCAAAACTCTATGACGCTCGACAGAAAGCCCGGCAAGGGCATGAAGCCGTGCTTTAGTGATGCACAGATAGGAAAGATTCTGGATGTGGCAGGGCGGAAATCGGCAGCAGTATCGCAGAAGAAGAGACAGAACTACATATCGTATATTCTGCTAAGCGGCTGGGATACATACACGTATGCGCTTTTTTCGGAGGAGTTAAACGTCAGCAAAAATGTCATCATGGATGATATAAATGAGCTTGACGCAGAGCTTCTGCTCTTTGGCATTAAGGTGCACAGAACGGCGGGCTACGGAATATATGCGACAGGCAGTGAGCTTGATATCAGAAAAGCCATGAGGCATTTCTGCAGATATCCAATCAGTGATAAGCAGGTTATCAAGACCGATGACCACAGGCTTTCAAGACGCGCGGCCGAGGTGATAGCCAATAATTTCAGAAGCGTAAATCTGTCAATGGCGGTTGACATGATACATCATGTGGAGAGACGCTTTGATATCATCTTTACAGACTACACATTTCAGATGCTGGCAGAGTACATAGCCATTGCACTTTTCAGGGTGGATGTGGAGAAGGAGCTGAAACCGGATGAGTTAGATTTGTCGAACCAGAAAAACAGATTCATAATGACAGAGCATGAGCACATGGCAAAGGAGGCAGCAGGCTTTCTGGAAAGACATCACGGCATCAGCCTCGCACAGCCTGAAATCATGTATCTGGCAATGCTTTTTTCCTGTGCCGAGGGACAAAACCGTGTTGTCATGTCCTGTGAGGAGGCACTTAGCATAGAGGATGAGATGATAGTGTATCTGTCAAATCTTCTCGCAGCCAATCTGATTGAAAATGAGCTGCTACGTGAGAGCATGCGAAGCTTTTTGCCGGGCTCCATCGCTAGGACTCATTTTGGCATAGAGATAGACAATCCGTTTCTTTCCGATATCACACAATCGTATGCCAGTCTCTTTACGGTGTGCTTTACGGTATCGAGATACTACGAAAAGTACACAGGCGCCATGCCGAGCGAGAATGAGATAGCATTTATTGCCTTGCAGGTGGGAGGCGCCCTGCACAGAAATCCTATGACAGTGCGCGCAGTGTTAATAGGTGCAGCAGGCTATGCGACCGGCAGCATAATAGCGGGCAAAATAGAAAACAGAGTGCCTGATGTAAGGATAGTAAGCATTTTGTCGTCAGACCGCATAGAGCATATTGACGAGTATGACTGCGACCTCATACTCTCGACCATAGACACACAGGCAGATATCCACAAGGATATGAGATTTTTGTATGTTTCTCCACTAATCAGTGCGCAGGATGAGAAAAATATCAGAAACAAGTGCTTTGAGCTCATGACCGGCCAGAGCGCGGAGGTCAGCGAGTTTTCACAGATGCTGTCGGAGGAATTTATCATATTTGAGAAAAAGGCGAAAAACCGCAAGGATGTTTTAAAGCGCGCGTGCCAGCTTCTGATAAACAAAGGAATAGTGCAGAGCGAGTTTGCAAGGGATGTATTGGAGCGCGAGAAGGTGGAGGCGACCGCTGTGGGCTGCAATATAGCCATACCGCACGGAAAGCCTGAGCATGTAAACCGCTGCCAGATACTTGTGATACGTCTCGACAAGCCGATAGAGTGGGGCGAGAGGATGGCAGACATGATATTTCTGCTTGCGATAAACTTTGACAGTGTCAACACGACAAAGGCATTTTTCCATGACTTCACGAAGCTTCTGAATGAAAATGGAGCGACTGACAGGCTCAGGGAGGCTGTTTCACCTCATGAGCTTTGTGCAGCTATCCGGAAGGAGCTGGGGTGGAACTGAATATCACATTAATACAAAATTGCACCAGAGATGGTGCAATTTTGCATTTTGGGGAATATTGAAAAAACTCATACCGCACAGTACAATAAAACCATAGAAAGCAGCGGACATATGACAGGCTGATGAATAGCAGAGGGCAATACAGTTAATCATATGTGTGAGCGAAATAAACAAACAAACCAATAATTTTAAATTCAGGAGGACAAAACTATGGTAAGCAAGACAATGGTAGTAAAAGCAGCAGAGGGACTTCACATGAGACCGGCAGGAGTTATCGCAAGAGAGGCAGGCAAGTTTGATTCAGACGTAACAATCGTATTCGGCGACAAGAGAATCAACGCAAAGAGCCTTGTAAACATCATTGCAGCATGCATCAAGAAGGATGCAGAGATTACATTCGAGTGTGAGGGTGCTGACGAGGAAGCAGCACTTGCAAAGATGGAAGAGCTCGAGGCAGACAACTTCGGAGATTAATCAACCAGCAAAGTCAATCGGAGGTGTGATATGTACAAAGGAATCGCCGGCTCAGAAGGAATCGGAATCGGAAATGTGGTCATTATCGAAGAGCATGAGATAGTGATTGAGAATAAGAAAATTACAGATACAGACGCTGAGATCGCACGTCTCCAGGGAGCCATTGAGAAATTTGTAAATGATACAAATGCCATGGCAGACAGAATGGAAAAGACAGTCGGAGCAAAGGATGCGGATATCCTTCGCGGACATATCCAGATGCTTCAGGATCCGACCATCGAGGAGCAGATTACAGCGCTCATAGTCAGTGAGAAAATCACGGCAGAGAAGGCACTAGACCAGGTGCTTGAGCAGACAGCAGAGATATTTGCACAGATACCGGATGAGCTTTTGCAGCAGAGAGCGACAGATTTCAGGGATATTAAAGCCAGAATCCTTAAGATTCTGCTTGGAATCGAGGACTACGATATCTCAGCAGCTCCGGCAGGCACAGTGCTTGTGGCACATGACCTGACACCATCCATGACTGCAGGTATCGTGGCAGAGAATATCGCAGGAATACTCACAGAGGTGGGCGGCAGAACCTCCCACTCAGCAATACTTGCAAGAGCTATGGAGATCCCGGCAGTTCTCAGTATTGACGGAATCTGCACATCTGTCAAAAATGGTGACAGAGTGGTACTCAACGGAACAAGCGGAGAGGCAATCGTAAACCCTGACGCTGAGACAGAGCAGAAATTCGCTGAGCTGCTTGAGGAATACAAAAAAGAAAAAGAACTCTTAAAGAAATTTGCGGGTGTGCCAACAGTATCGGCAGACGGCACAAAGGTAGAGCTTGTATGCAATATCGGAAAGCCTGAGGACGCAAAGAAGGCTGTAGAGTGTGACGGAGAGGGAATAGGACTTTTCCGTACAGAGTTCCTTTTCATGGACAGAGACACAATTCCTACAGAGGAAGAGCAGTTTGAGGCATACAAATCAGTAGCAGAGACAATGAAGGGCAAGCCTGTCATCATCCGTACACTCGATATCGGAGGAGACAAGGAAATCCCATATCTGGGCCTTGAGAAAGAGGACAACCCATTCTTAGGCTACAGAGCTATCAGATTCTGCCTCCAGAGAACAGACATCTACAATACACAGCTTCGTGCACTTGTGAGAGCCAGTGCATTCGGCAGAATAAAGATAATGGTTCCGCTTGTGACAGGAGTAGATGAGCTTCGCAGTGTAAAGGCAATGGTAGCTGACATCATGAAAGAGCTTGATGCAGAGGGCATTGCATACAACAAGAATCTCGAAATCGGTATCATGATGGAGACACCGGCAGCCTGCATGATGGCAGATGTGCTCGCAAAAGAGGCAGCCTTCTTCAGTATCGGAACAAATGACCTGACAGGCTACACAATGGCAGTAGACCGTGGAAACTCAAAGGTAGCATACCTTTATTCAGCCTTCAATCCGGCAGTGCTTCGCGCAATCAAGCGTATCATCGAGTGCGGTAAGAAAGAGGGTATCATGGTAGGCATGTGTGGAGAGGCAGCAGCAGATCCAAAGCTCATTCCGCTGTTACTCGCATTCGGACTTGATGAGTTCTCAGTGAGTGCCACAAGTGTGCTTAAGACCAGAAAGACCATCGCAGACAGCAGCATGGCAGACTGCAAGGCATTGGCAGACAAGGTAATGGCATGCGCTACAGAGGCTGAGGTACAGGCAGTGCTTGCACAGCAGTAGATGCTAAATCCAAACAAGTTTAAAAGTTAGTAAAAGAGTATAAATAAGAGTAAAATATAAAAGTATAACATTGAAATTTATCATAAAGACGGCTGAACCGGTGGGGACCGGGACGGCCGTCTTTTTTGTGAAAGTGAAATGTGAGATGAGTATTTAGTTATTTACGATTTAGTTATTTACGATTAACTAAATTACGATTGACTAAATCATATATAAGTAATAAAATATTGTGTATAGAAATGGAGGGAGAAGAGCTATGTTTATAGGAAGAGAAAAAGAGCTTGCAATTTTAAACGGATTATATAATTCGGATAAATTTGAATTCGCAGTAATCTACGGCAGACGAAGAGTGGGGAAGACAGCTCTCATAAGCCATTTTATACAGGATAAAAAAGCAATATATTTTATGGGAGTAGAGAGCAACGAAAAGCAGAATCTTGAGAACTTTAGTCAGGCAATCATGGAATATGCTTCAGGAATAATGCCGGGGACTTCATTTGTGTCATTTCAGGCTGCAATAGAATATGTATTTAAATTATGTGAAAATGAAAGACTGGTGCTTGTCATAGACGAGTATCCATATGTGGCAAAAGCTTCGAAAAGCATGGCTTCAACCTTGCAGATGCTTATTGATAAAAATAAAGATAATTCTAAAATGATGCTTATATTATGTGGCTCATCTATGTCTTACATGGAAGATAATGTGCTGGCGTATAAGGCACCTTTGTATGGTAGAAGAACCGCCCAGATGAAGATACTTCCGTTTGATTTTGAGGATAGCTGCAAATATTTCAACGGATTTTCAGCAGAGGATATGGCTCTGATATATGGTATTGTTGGTGGTACTCCGCAATATCTTTTACAGATGAATGACAGCATGAGTGTAGAGGACAATATAAAAAATGTGTTCCTCAACCCCGCATCAGCAATCTTCGAGGAACCTGAAAATCTGTTAAAGCAGGAAGTCCGTGAACCTGCTGTATATAATGCAATAATAACAGCAGTAGCAACAGGCAGCTCCCGCATGTCGGAAATCGCAACCAAGATAGGCGAAACGACAAGTGTATGCTCACAGTATATGAAAAATCTGATTAATCTTGGCTTAATACGGAAAGAAACTCCATATGGCGAAAAGGAGTCCAGAAAATCAATATATACAATAGCTGATAATATGTTTAGATTCTGGTATCGGTTTATACCTGATAATAATTCTATCATTAGCAGAGGTGCAACAGAACTTGCGTATAAAAGAATTGCACCAAATCTGTCAGATTATATGGGCAGGATATTTGAAGAAATATGTATGCAGTATCTGTGGAAATTGCTGCTTGATGGGGAATCACCTGTGGAATTTAGCAATCTTGGACGATGGTGGGGAACAGATCCACAAGAGAGAATACAGACAGAAATTGATATAATGGGTGATCAGGATAAAAGCACTGCATTGTTTGGAGAATGTAAGTGGATAAATGAAAATGTGGATGTAAAAGTGCTCGAAAAGCTGAAAAAGAGAAGCAGATTATTTAGATATGAGAATGTGCATTTATTTTTATTCGCAAAAAAAGGATTTACCCAAGGGTGTATTGAGGAAGCCGGAAAAATGGGAAATGTATCGCTGGTGACATATGATCAGATATATGGGTATTTAAATAATGAAGGATAGTGGGTAAATGTAAAAAGTACTTATCTAAAAAATGGAGATATGTTATACTATAGTGAGTCAGGTGGATCTACATATTCATTATCTGTAGGAGTTGCATATGGAATAGGTTCTGTTTCATTAGGAATACCATTGGGAAAAATTACAACGGGAACATTCGGAGCTGCTGTTAAGGCTACAGGAAAAGGTTATTATAAATTGGCACTAAATAAGCAAGTCAAACCAACTGTGATGTTGATACAGTATAGAACAAAGCAAAATGGAAAATGGTCAAGTTTGGGGAAAGCATCAGTATATAGTAAGAGTTATGAAACCGTAAGGATAAAGCCAACATTGATTAAACAATAGGGAGAAGGTAGATAATGAGAAAACGAGTTATTACTTATGTAGTATTTGCTGTTTGCATTTGCGCAATGAGTGTGCTGATTACATATAGCATAATGCAGCAAAAAAATAATGTGACGGTGGGACTTTATTATGGAACTTTTGATTTTTCAAAGTATCAAAATGTAGATAGTACAAAAAAATTAGCTATCATACATGATAACGATGAAAAACAAGGCGAGTATGAGATGGAAATAGAACATACTGATAAGGTGGAAACCGGAACATGGAGCTGGAACGATGAGGGATATATTACTTTATATCAGGATAATGATGCTATTGCAAATCTTGTATATGTGGATGGTAAATATCTATTTTCGGATGCCGATGTTGAAATCCAAGAACTTAAAAGGATATCTGAAACGGCAATAGTAAAATAATTGAGAACATAGGCTACTTTAGGTTTCTTTAGAATTATTTATAATTCTTAAATGATTTTTCAGGTTATTCTTTATATGTATATAGTATTGTAAAGCCATAGATGTCTATGGCTTTTTTTAATGTCTGGTAGTATTGAGGAGATGGGATATGATAGAAACAGCTATTATATATATAAAAAGAAATAAAATAAAATCTTTGATTATCATACTGATTATCGCGACAATAATCCTGGGTGAAATTATTGGCCTGCTATTAAGTAATGCCTCAGAAAAATCTGAGAGAGATGCATATTTATATAATGGAGCCGCATTAGTAATTGAGGATGATAACGGAGGCTTTACAAAGAGTGATTATGACGAAATCAGAAAAGTAAAATATGTAACAGGACTTGGGGCATGGAGAGAGCTTATTGCAGATCCGGTGGATACAGAGAATGTAAAGGATCATACAGGAACAAATCCAGAGAATGAAGATGTACGAGATCGAGCTGATAAAATGGTAATTGTTGCAAATATGGATGTACAAAAATATAGCTTGTTTTCATGGGAAAAAAATGTATCTCTTATTGAAGGGGAATTTCCAACCTATAAAAATAAAGGAATTATTGTAGAACAGCGATATGCGAAAAAAAATAACCTTAAGGTAGGGGATGAAGTTAAATATACTATAGGAGACCAACCGGAGGTAACGTCTTTACAAATATGCGGAATTTATAAAGTGGACAGTGACTTCGAAATATATGACTCAAATGAAGAGGGAACCTCGGTATACATACATAGTCCATATAATTCTATATATGTAGATTATGATTATATTGTAGAGTTACTGGGGTTAGAATACACCGCGTCAACGGGAAGTGAAGTGTATATTGATAAGATAGAGCATATAGATGCAGTAAAAAAACAATTAAAGAAAATGTATGGAGATAATGTGGAGATATATGATAATACTTCCAATTATCTCGATTCAGAATGCAAAGTCGTAGGATTGATGGGAAAAACATCAAAAATAATTTGCTGGATGATAATTATAATGGGTGAAATTATTTTGTTAATCGTTTTCTCGTTTTATACTATCCAATACCAAAAAGATACAGGACTTTTTATGGTACTCGGAAGGTCAAGAAAATGGTGTATAGGTAGATTTGCATTTATAGGAATGATATATGCAATTAGTGGTTTGTTTTTGGGTCTGCTATTATACTGTGTGCTTGGCAATTTCATATGTAGCATTATAAGTGGTATAGGTAAGAATGTCATAATTAATAGTACAGACAGAGCTATAGGTGGATATGATACACCCGGAATATTTCAAGGCTTTGAGGTACGTATAGAAATGAGTGCTTTTTTTACTTTGAAAAACATTATAATTCTATTAATAATTTCGTTGGTTAATTGGATTGCATTTATGGTACTGCCTGTTGTAACAACTGTTGAAGAAAATGCAAAGAAACTGTTAAATTCGAAGGGATAGTGGTAAATATGTTGGAAATGATTAATGTATCGTATGCATATAAATCTAAGAAGGAAATTGTGCATGTGCTGGATAAAGTTACATACAGATTTGAAATAGGAGAAATGTATGGAATATTTGGTCCGTCAGGTTCAGGAAAGACAACGTGCTTATCGTTACTTGCAGGTTTAGAAAAACCGGATGAGGGGGAGATTTTACTGGATGGAGAAAATATACAAAATATTGGTGGAAGAAAACTGCGCCAAAATAGTATATCATTGGTTTTTCAGGATTATCAGTTATTTGATTATATGACTTCCCTTGAAAATGTAATGGTTGCAGCCCAGATAAGCTTACCTGATGTACCCAAAAAAGAATTGATAAAAATGTGTAGAGACAGCCTTGTAATGGTTGGACTTGATGATAGTCAGATAACCCGAAAGGTTACGGAATTGTCAGGTGGACAGCAGCAAAGAGTTGCAATAGCGAGGGCGTTGATAACAGATGCAAAATATATTCTGGCAGATGAGCCTACAGGAAATCTGGATAAAGAAAATCGAAGAAAAATTGTCGAATTGTTGCAGCAGATAGCTCATGAACAGGACAGATGTGTTATAGTGGTAACCCACTCGGATTATGTAAAGAAAAAATGTGATATTTGCTATGAAATGGGAGATGACGATGAGGAATAAATGGTGGCAGGCATGCAAAGAATTATTAGGGAGACCGGGGCGGAATATACTAATTGCTATTTGCATATTTGTACTGACACTGTTTTGCGGAATTGCAACATTTCTAGATTCGGCAATAGAGAGCTTTTACAAATCTTTTGCAGATATGGCAGGATGTTGCGTTCTTGTTGAATTAGACGATTTTTCTACTTTAGATGATTGGAAAGATATTTTAGAATATGCAGATAATAATAAAAATGTTGTAGGATATAATAATGCATTTACAAGTGACATTATATGTGAAGCAGTAGATTTTGAAAATGTACCATATACAGAAAAACAAAGTGATTTTGAGAAAAATAAAATATATGTCAGTGGAAACATAAATACTTCTTACAATGAATATTTCAGCAGCGGTATCTTTAAGATTTCAAAAGGAAAATATCCGATGTCAGGTGATAAAGGGGCAATGATATCAGATAAGCTTGCCTCTGAAAATAACCTGTCAATTGGCAGTAATGTATCTATACAGTATGAGAATACTACAATCAGTATTAGGGTAATTGGGATTTATACTGTAATAAATACACCGAAGACACAGGTGAGCGATGGCTACTATAAAGAAGTGGCTGACAGTATAGTATTCACTGATTATAATTCATATGTAGAATTAAACAATGAAGCAAGCTGTTATGGGATGAATTTTTTCAGCACAGACTATAAAAGTACATTACTTTTATATGATGATATGAGTAAAATGTTTCAAAATGTTCCAAATTCGGCAGTCGTAAATCAGGTTTTGAATGAGGAACTGCAAATGACAGATGTAATATCAATGTTAAAAAGTATGACAAGTGTGACCTTGAGCGTTATGTATATTGTATGTGTTGTGGTTATGTCGTTACTGACTGTTTTATGGCTTAAAGGACACTCAAAAATGATTGCAATATACAATACACTTGGACAGAGGAAATTTAGGACAATTCAAATTCTGTTATATGAGATTTTGATGATAACTGTTCCGGCACTTGTGGGTGCAGGAATATTGACATTGGGACTGCTTAATAGATTTTCTGTCAATATTTTTAAATATTTTGTTGAATCTTGTGAGATTTCAAATGTTCAAAAAAGCTTTTCACTTGATATATGGAACTTTGAAATGAATATCTGGCAATTTGTGTATAGAATCGGTTTTTTGGAAATTAGCGTTATATTAATAACTATGATTGGAAGCTGCATTTATGCTAATAAGGGGTTGCGCACATTAAGGAGTAATTAGGAGCGGTTATGTGGTATAATCTTTTTGATGTAATAAACATGTATAATATGATAGGAGCATATAATGGACAAAATTCTTGTTGTTGAGGATGATAAAACAGTATACAGTGGCATAAAAAAGCTTCTCGAATTGCAGCATTATAGTGTGGTAATTGCACAAAACGGTATGGAGGCTTTGGAAAAAATAGATGAATCGTTCAGCCTTGTAATAATGGATATAATGATGCCACAGTTAGATGGCATTGAAACTTGCAGGAGAATGCGTGAAAGACACAGTGTTCCGATATTGTTTTTATCAGCAAAATCGGAAGAACTGGATAAGCTGGAAGGGCTTGAAGTGGGCGGTGACGATTACATGACTAAGCCATTTTCAAACATGGAGCTTATTTCAAAGGTTAAAGCTCTTATCAGACGATATCGGGTATATGACAGCGGAAGTGCAAATCGCACAAACAAGGATGAATCTATAGAGACAGATGGACTTAAACTGTTTACGAATCGAAACAAGGTCGAGTTTAATGATAATGAGATAAAATTAACAGGAAAAGAATATGAGATACTAAAACTGCTGATGAAAAATCCTGACAGGATATATACGATTGAGATGATATACGAGATGGTATGGGATGAGGCTTTTACCTATAATGCAAAGAATACTGTTATGGTACACATTAAAAATCTTAGGAATAAGCTTATAAAAGCATGCGGCGATGCATGCATACACACAGAATGGGGAAGAGGATACCGTTTTGAGAGATGATTTAAAGAGGGTAAAGAAAAAGCTGTTTTTGACATTTGCAATTGCGATTATAGGGACATGTGTCGTTTTTGGAATATTATACTATCTGGGAATTGATTTGTTGAACAATTATATTGAAGGTACAACTTTGATCTACTATAACGAAAAGCCATATATAGATGAGTTTCAACAATATGTGACTGATAATGATATAAGTACTACAGATGTCGAGCAATATGATGAATGGATGTCGGAGCATGATGTTTCGTTTTATAGTGTTAAGGAAGAGGGAAAGGTAATATACAACAAGTCAAATGTAGATAAGCTTATATCTCCGGCTAGAAATATGTATGATTACCGATTTACAGGAAGCTATGAGCTGCCTGTCCAGTTCTCCGATATTAAGGCGGAAGTATTTATATATACAGGATTTACGATAAAATATTATATAGCTTTAATGATTTTTGATGTGGGATTTTCTCTTATGATGGGAATTGTATTTGTGTATCTACGCATCAGAAAAATTATAGCGGGCTATCAAACGGAGCTTGAAGCATCACAGGAACAGGAGAAAAAAGCGCGACAGGAAAAGGATGAACTGATGCGTAATATGGCTCATGACCTGCGTACGCCGTTGACCGGTGTTATGACATATGTTGATGTAATGAAACTGGAGAATGAAGCATATGCCGAGAATATGAAAAATCTTAATTTTATAAGTGAAAAGGTGTTGGATATCAGGTCTCAGGTAGATAATCTGCTGGATTTTTCAATTGCCGGTTCACAAAGACCTGTTGAATTGGATGCATCAATGGATGTTGAGTATATATTTGGAGATTACCTCTCAGATGTGTGTGCTCAGCTTATGAAAAGCAATTATGAGGTTGATGCAGAAGGAATAAGCTTTAAGCAGGTAAAGGTTGCTGTTAATATGGCATTTTTGACCAGAATATTTTCCAATCTGACGGATAATATATATAAATATGCGGACAATAAAAAGCCTGTTGTTATGAAAACAGCTTTTACGAAAAAAACATTTAGCGTTGAAATTGGCAATGGTGTATGTGACAATAAAACGCTTCTTAAAAGTGCCGGGATAGGGCTTAAGAGCGTGGATGCGATGATGCAGCGCATGAATGGAAGCATGAGCTTTAAAAGAGAACATGGGATGTTTTGGGTTAAACTGGAGTTTCCGATTGTGAAGTGAATATTTTTTCATAAAAACCTCCATACTGATAGAAAAGAAGTATGGAGGTTTTTATGAGCAAAAATATAGAGAATCATGATTCGGTGCTCTTGCTTCAGGATTGCATAGCGGGCTGTAAGATGGCACTTGAGAGCATGGATGATATAAGAGAACACACAGATGACAAGCAGCTTCGTGAGCTGATAGACAAGTACTATGATGAGCACACCGGGCTGTCAGTGGATTGCAGGGATATGCTTGACAAAGCAGGTGCAGATATTAAGGAACCGGGTGTGTTTGCAAAGATGGCTGCGAAGCTGCAGACTGCAATGAAGATGGCGGTGAATGATGATCAGTCCCAGGCAGCAAAGCTTCTGACGGAGGGCTGTAATATGGGCATAGAGACAATCAGCGGCAGTCTCAATGAATATCGCGATGCAGATTCAAAGAGTGTGGCAATTGCAGAGAGGCTCAGGACACTGGAGGAAAAAATGGTGGGAGATCTGCAGCCACTATTATAAAAAATATAAAGTAACGGCTGTTGTACTGATTTGGTACAACAGCCGTTTATGCGTAGCTGTCAAGCATCATGCCTGAATAAATTGACGAGATATATGGTGTGTTGAAATTGTGCCCCGGATTCTTATATGCCACAACAACCTTCTGCACATAGTTCATAGGGTTGACTGTCACAGAGTTTGCTTTGTCACCTATTGCATCCTTTAGTGCTGTAAGAGTGTTGAAGGTGTCATCAGCTCTGTCCGGACGAAGCGCACCCGCGAGAATATCGCGGTCAATAGTGAGCTTGCCGTCATCGTCTGTCATGAGACCGATGTAGGAAAGCTTTGACTGTGAGCCCTTTGTGATGGAGCTTATATCCCGAAGCAGCCTTGTGGCATCTGCAGAGTCGGTCATTGAATAATCATCCGCCACGTCTATCATCTTATTGTATGCGTCAACCAGAGTCTGTACATTGTCGGCAACTGCATCGGAATTGGTCTTAAAACCGATGGCTGCGGCACCTGTATCCGTGGTTGGCTTTTTGAGCGTGAGCTCAAAGGCATTATTGATGGTAAAGGTGTTTGACAAGGATGAGTGAGCGGTGCCATTCAGCGAAAAGTCAGAGTTGTGGGCAGGTGAGGATACCTTATCAATACCCAGCTGCTTCATCATGCTTATGGACTCTGCGTTAGCTGACGGAGCCACACTAAAGAGAGAATCCTCGGTCTCGCTGAGACCTGTCTGCATTGATGTAAGCTGAAGCGCTGCCTTGCCTGAGTCATCATGGACTATGTCTGCCTCGATGCCAAGACCGGATGCATTTATGAGCCTCTTGAGCTTGTCCTGCACCTCGCCGTTTGTTTCACCGGTGCTCACTCCAAACTGGAACTCGTAGGATGATGCATTGGTATTTATGTCAAAGGAATAGCTGCCCGGTATAAATGACAGGGCCTTGCTGTCTAAGTAGCTGCCGGTATTAACCTGTGGTGCGGCGAGCTGTCTGACCTCTATATCAAAGCCGTCTGCTCCTTTATTCTCTGAGCCATCACCCACGTAGCGCACGCCTACAGCATCCTCATTAGATGACTCTGCAACCTTCTTCTGGAAGGAGTCAGAGGAGTCTGCATATTTATCAGAAAGCGAATCCACGGCATTTAAGATAGCCTTAGAGCTTTCCTTTATATCGATAGCATATTTCTTGGCCTCGGACATATTGGAAATCTTGTACAGAGGGGTTTCTTTATTTGTCTTTATTATTCTGTTGTATATCTTGCGCAGGTCGCTTTTCTTGTGCGAATCATAGCGCGATACCTCTTTATTGGCATATGTGCTGGCATAGTAAGCGTAGGCACTGTCTATCTTTGCCATAAAGACCCCTCCTTTCATCCGTGAAAATCGTTTAATCCTTTAAATATTATATTGTATAGCTGCGATTAATAATGCTTAACTGTAACTACGATAAGCTATGTAAAATCTTTAATCATCAAAATCTACTTATACACATATATTATATCGTCATAATTGAGGATTTACAACAACAAAATACTTGAAAAATTCAGATAAATGTACTATATTTAGTAATGTCTCCGTGAAATTAGTAAAATATAATTGTATCCGGACACGCAAAGATGTGCAGACAGTGGCACTGCTCAAAAGATTTTACAATAAATTTTAAAATAGCTATTGACGGTTACGGCTCAACTGTGATATAGTATACAGGCTTGGAAATAGGTCTTTTTTTTATGCCTTTTTTTAAGGGTACAAACAACAAAGAATTTAAACGGAGGTGGAAGTCGTGCGTACAAAGATTACATTAGCGTGCACAGAATGTCAGCGTCGTAATTACAACATGACAAAGGACAAAAAAACTCATCCGGACAGAATGGAAACCAAGAAGTATTGTAGATTCTGCAGAACTCATACAATGCACAAGGAAACAAAATAGTCTAGGAACTGAGTGAAGGAGTACATTATGGGACAGAATGAAAAAGTCGAAAAGGCTCCAAAGACAAGCTGGTTTTCAGGTCTGAAAGCTGAATTTCAGAAGATTATCTGGCCTGAGAAGCAATCGGTCATCAGACAGACCATTGCAGTGCTGGCGGTTTCAGTAGTTACCGGTCTTATTATTGCGCTTCTTGACTGGGGTATCCAGCAGGGCGTAGATTTCCTTATTGGTTTACATTTTTAAAACGGAGGCAAAGTGATTATGACAGAAGCGAACTGGTATGTAGTTCATACCTATTCAGGTTATGAAAACAAAGTCAAAGCTAATATTGACAAAACAATCGAAAACAGACATCTTGAGGACCAGATCCTTGAAGTACGTGTTCCGTTGGAGGACGTCACAGAGGTGAAGAACGGTGTTCGTAAACAGGTTTCCAAGAAGATGTTTCCAGGCTATGTTCTTATTCATATGATTATGAATGATGATACATGGTACGTTGTACGAAATACCAGAGGCGTAACTGGATTTGTAGGTCCGGGAAGTAAGCCGGTTCCTCTCACAGAAGCCGAGATGAGACCTTTGGGTATTAAGACGGAAAACGTGGTAGTTGATTTTGCTGAGGGTGACATGATAGTCGTTATCGGCGGTGTCTGGAAGGATACAGTCGGTGTTATCACAGCTATGAATTATCACAAGCAGACAGTTACAATCAATGTAGAGCTGTTCGGTCGCGAGACACCGGTAGAAGTAAGTTTCGCAGATGTTAAGAAAACAAATTAAGGAGGCAATTCCAAATGGCAAAGAAAGTAGAAGGATACATTAAATTGCAGATCCCTGCTGGAAAGGCAACTCCAGCTCCTCCAGTTGGACCTGCACTTGGACAGCACGGTGTAAACATCGTAGAGTTCACAAAGCAGTTTAATGCAAAGACAGCCGATCAGGGCGACTTAATTATCCCTGTAGTTATTACTGTATATGCAGACAGAAGTTTCAGTTTCATCACTAAGACTCCACCTGCTCCAGTATTAATCAAGAAAGCTTGTAAGATTCAGTCTGGTTCAGGCGAGCCAAACAAGAAGAAGGTTGCTAAGATCACAAAGGCACAGGTTCAGGAAATCGCTGAGCTTAAGATGCCTGACTTAAACGCAGCTTCACTTGAGTCTGCAATGAGCATGATCGCTGGTACAGCAAGATCAATGGGTGTTGAAGTGGTTGACTAACACTTAGCGAAACCAACATACCCCTAAAGAAGTTACAAATTTATGTAACCTAAATTAGAATAACAAAGAAACGTAAATGTGGGAGGGCCCTCTCCCGATATTACCACCAGGAGGTTATTTTTTCATGAAAAGAGGAAAGAAGTATCAAGACGCTGTTAAGGCATTTGATAAGAAAGAGCAGTACGATGTTGCTGACGCTATCTCTATCGTAAAGAAAAATGCTACAGCTAAATTTGACGAGACAATCGAGCTTCATCTTAGAACAGGCTGTGACGGACGTCACGCAGAGCAGCAGATCCGTGGTGCGGTTGTATTACCACACGGAACAGGAAAAACAGTTAAGGTTTTAGTTTTCGCTAAGGGAACTAAGGTTGACGAGGCACAGGCAGCAGGAGCTGACTTCGTTGGAGGCGAGGAGTTAATTCCAAAGATCCAGAACGAGGGATGGTTAGACTTCGACGTTGTAGTTGCTACACCTGATATGATGGGTGTTGTTGGTCGTTTAGGACGTGTCCTTGGACCAAAGGGCTTAATGCCAAACCCAAAGGCAGGAACAGTTACTATGGATGTAACAAAAGCTGTTAACGATATCAAAGCCGGTAAGATTGAGTACAGATTGGACAAGACAAACATTATCCATGTGCCAGTTGGAAAAGCATCTTTCACAGACGAGCAGTTAAACGACAACTTCCAGTCTCTTATGGGTGCAATTAATAAAGCAAAACCTGCTAGCTTAAAGGGTCAGTACATTAAGAGCGCAACTCTTACATCTACAATGGGACCTGGCGTTAAGTTAAACGTGGTTAAGATTACACAGTAAGATAGTTAAACAGTTACAGTAAAACAGTTATTTACAAGACCTATCAAACGCCAAGCAAAAGTTTTGCGGAAAGTAATTGACATCCGTAATATAGTTTGATATAATTGCAATGCATATTGCCGAAGACAGTAGGTGCCGCAAGGCGTAAACGTAGAACCTACCGAGGGAATTTTCGAGATTTATCTTGAATTTTGACTTGTACCCTTCTGTCGACAGGCAGGAGGGTTTCTTTGATTAATAAATCAAATACCTCATGTCTTTTATGCGAAAATCTAAAAGGAGGTAAATGAATCGTGGCAAAGGTAGAACTTAAACAGCCAATCGTAGATGAGATTTCCGGTGTTATCAATGGTGCACAGTCAGTAGTAGTCGTTGATTACTTAGGACTCACAGTAGCAGAGGATACTCAGTTACGTAAACAGTTAAGAGAAGCCGGTGTAACTTACAAGGTATACAAGAATACTTTAGTAAACCGTGCAATCCAGGGAACAGAGTTCGAGGGATTAAAGGATGTCCTTGAAGGACCAAGCGCATTCGCTGTATCAGCAGAGGATGCAACAGCACCAGCTAGAATCTTAGCTAAGTTCGCTAAAACAGCTCCGGCTTTAGAGATTAAAGCAGGTGTAGTTGAGGGAACATTTTATGATGCTGAGGGTATGAAGGCAATCGCCGCTGTACCTAGCAGAGAAGAGCTTCTTGGAAAATTACTTGGAAGCATTCAGTCACCTATCACAAATCTTGCTCGTGTACTCAATCAGATCGCAGAGCAGGGTGGCGCTGCAGATGCAGCCGTAGAGGCAGCACCGGCAGAGGACGCTGCAGAGGAAGCTCCAGCAGCAGAATAATTCAAATATTATATTTGAACCTTATTATCATAATTAAATTTTTAAATGGAGGAAATTATAATGGCAAAGTTAACAACAGCAGAGTTTATTGATGCTATCAAAGAGTTAAGCGTATTAGAGTTAAATGATTTAGTAAAAGCTTGTGAAGAAGAGTTCGGTGTTTCTGCAGCAGCAGGTGTTGTAGTTGCAGCAGCAGGAGCTGACGGAGCAGCAGCTGAGGAGAAGACTGAGTTCGACGTAGAGCTTACAGAGGTTGGACCAAACAAGGTTAAGGTTATCAAGGTTGTTCGTGAGATCACAGGTCTTGGACTTAAAGAGGCTAAGGACGCTGTTGATGGCGCACCAAAGGTTATCAAAGAGCAGCTTGACAAGGCTTCAGCAGAGGATGCTAAGGCTAAACTTGAGGCAGAGGGTGCTAAGGTTACACTTAAGTAGTCTGATAGGTTACGAGTTAATTAAAACCATAAAAAGAGTCGAGGTCAAATTTTGTTTGCGCCTTGGCTCTTTTTTATTTTTTAAAAAAGTACTTGCAATTGTCGGTGATTTGTTGTATAGTATACGTTGCACTATTGTGGTGCAGTGGCATTTTTATGCATTTTTTTAAATGATGCAAATTTGTCAATAGGAAAATTACACTAAAATGCATTCACAAATATGTGCACAAGAGAAAAACCACAAGATATAGTAACTGGGGTGGTTTTTGAATCATTATCTAGATATTTGCTAGATTAAAATAAAAACGAGAGGTGAAACGTCAATGGAGAAAAACAGAATACGTCCGGTCACATCCGGAAAAAGCATGCGTATGAGTTACTCAAGACAAAAAGAGGTTCTGCAGATGCCAAATCTGATTGAGGTCCAGAAGGATTCTTATCAGTGGTTCTTAGACGAAGGTCTCAAGGAAGCTTTTGCGGATATCTCTCCAATCACAGATTACAGCGGAAAGCTTAGTCTTGATTTTGTAGATTTTACATTATGCGAAGATGATGTAAAGTATACAATTCCTGAGTGCAAGGAAAGAGATGCAACATACGCAGCTCCTTTAAAGGTTAAAGTCAGACTTCACAACAAAGAGACAGATGAGATTAATGAGCATGAAATTTTCATGGGTGATCTGCCTTTAATGACAGAGACCGGTACATTCGTAATCAACGGTGCAGAGCGAGTTATTGTCAGTCAGTTAGTTCGTTCTCCTGGTATTTATTACGGAATTGCTCATGATAAGCTCGGAAAGACCCTGTATTCTTGTACTGTTATTCCAAACCGTGGTGCATGGCTTGAGTATGAGACAGACTCTAACGACGTTTTTTATGTAAGAGTAGACAGAACACGTAAGGTACCTATCACAGTACTTTTACGTGCACTTGGAGTAGGCACAAACCAGGCTATTCTCGATATGTTCGGAGATGAGCCAAAGATCCAGGCATCATTCAGCAAGGACCCTGCAATCACAGAGCGTGAGCCACAGGGAAGCTATGAGGCTGGTTTATTAGAGTTATATAAGAAGATTCGTCCGGGCGAGCCACTTTCAGTTGAGAGTGCAGAGAGCCTTATCACAGCAATGTTCTTCGATCCTAGAAGATATGACCTTGCCAAGGTAGGACGTTATAAGTTTAATAAGAAGCTTGCTTTAAAGAATCGTATCAGTGGACAGGTTTTAGCAGAGGACGTAGTTGATCCTTCTACAGGTGAGGTTATCGCTGAGGCAGGTACTGTTGTTGACCGTGCGCTTGCTACACAGATCCAGAACGCTGCCGTTCCTGCTTTATGGATTCAGACAGAGACAAGAAATGTCAAGATTCTTTCTTCTATGATGGTTGACATCAGAAGCTGGATTCCTGAGCTTGAGGATCCTAAGTCTATCGGTGTTACTGAGCTTGTTTACTATCCGGTACTCGCTCAGATTCTCGAGGAGTATGATTCCCTTGAGGACAGAATCGAGGCTATAAAGAGAGATATATCTGACCTTATTCCAAAGCATATTACTAAAGAGGATATCTTCGCAACTATCAACTACAATATGCACTTAGAGTGGGGCGCAGGAACAGATGACGATATCGATCATCTTGGAAACAGACGTATCCGTGCGGTTGGAGAGCTGTTACAGAACCAGTACCGTATCGGTCTCTCAAGACTGGAGCGTGTTGTTCGTGAAAGAATGACTACACAGGACTTAGAGGGAATTTCACCTCAGTCACTTATCAATATAAAGCCTGTAACTGCCGCTGTTAAAGAATTCTTCGGTTCTTCACAGCTTTCACAGTTCATGGATCAGAACAACCCTCTTGGAGAGCTTACTCACAAGAGACGTTTATCAGCACTTGGACCTGGTGGTCTTTCAAGAGACCGTGCCGGATTCGAGGTTCGAGATGTACATTACACTCACTACGGCCGTATGTGTCCTGTAGAGACTCCTGAGGGACCAAACATCGGTCTTATCAACTCACTTGCATGCTATGC
>NZ_CDRTEH010000023.1:0-12304 GCF_977054825.1 Agathobacter sp. | reverse complement strand
TACAACTACGAGGATGCCGTTCTTCTTTCAGAGCGTCTCGTAGAGTATGATGTGTATACATCAGTTCATATCGAGGAATATGAGGTAGAGTCACGTGATACAAAGCTCGGACCTGAGGAGATTACACGTGATGTCCCTGGTGTCGGCGACGACGCACTCAAGGACCTTGATGAGAGAGGTATCATCCGTGTAGGCGCAGAGGTTCGTGCCGGTGATATCCTTGTAGGAAAGGTTACACCAAAGGGTGAGACAGAGCTTACAGCAGAGGAGAGACTTCTTCGTGCCATCTTTGGTGAGAAGGCAAGAGAGGTTCGTGATACATCACTTAAGGTACCTCATGGTGCTTACGGTATCATTGTTGATGCCAAGGTATTTACAAGAGAGAACGGCGATGAGCTTTCTCCGGGAGTAAACCAGTCAGTCCGTATCTACATTGCACAGAAGAGAAAGATTTCTGTCGGTGATAAGATGGCCGGACGTCACGGTAACAAGGGTGTCGTTTCCCGTGTGCTTCCTGTTGAGGATATGCCATTCCTTCCAAACGGACGTCCACTGGATATCGTACTTAACCCACTCGGTGTTCCTTCACGAATGAACATCGGTCAGGTCCTTGAGATTCACCTGAGTCTCGCTGCAAAGGCACTTGGCTTCAATATCTCAACTCCTGTATTTGACGGAGCAAACGAGGTAGATATCGAGGATACACTTGAGCTTGCAAATGATTACGTAAATCTTCCGTTCGATAAGGAAGAACTTGAAAAGGATTTACAGGCTGAGCATCCATATTGGAGCGCAGATGCTGAAATCTTCTATGATAAATATGTTGATACACTCCGTGAGGACGTTATGGAATACCTTTCAACAAACAGAGCTCACAGAAGCTTATGGAAGGGCGTTCCGATTTCAAAGGATGGAAAGGTACAGCTTCGTGATGGTAGAACAGGTGAGTGCTTCGATGGAAAGACAACTATCGGACACATGCATTACCTTAAGCTGCATCATCTTGTTGACGATAAGATCCATGCACGTTCAACAGGTCCTTACTCATTAGTTACACAGCAGCCACTCGGTGGTAAGGCACAGTTCGGTGGACAGCGTTTCGGAGAGATGGAGGTTTGGGCTCTTGAGGCATATGGTGCTGCATATACACTCCAGGAGATCCTTACAATGAAGTCCGATGATGTTGTTGGCCGTGTCAAGACCTACGAGGCTATCATCAAGGGTGAGAATATCCCTGAGCCTGGTATTCCAGAGTCATTCAAGGTACTTCTCAAAGAGCTTCAGGCACTTGGTCTGGATGTCAAGGTACTTGATGAGAACAGAGAAGAGGTTGAGCTTATCGAGACAAGTGAGTACGGTAATACAGATATCAACTCAATTATCGGAAACGATAAGGACTATGCATTCGAGGACAGTGAGTCATTCGCAGAGCATGGTTTCTCAAAGAAAGAATTTGATGACAACGAAGAGCTTGTTGACATAGAAGAGGAAGAGTCTCCTGAGACAGCGGATGACGATATTTTTGCTGATGAAGTTCTTGATGACGAAGAATAATTAGAAGGGAGTGCCAAAATGCCAGAAACAAATAATATAGAAAATAATCAGGCAATGCAGTTTGATGCGATTCAGATTGGATTAGCATCTCCTGAAAAGATCAGAGAGTGGTCACATGGCGAGGTTAAAAAGCCTGAGACTATTAACTATAGAACATTAAAGCCTGAAAAAGACGGTCTTTTCTGCGAGAAGATTTTCGGACCAACGAAGGACTGGGAGTGTCATTGTGGTAAATACAAGAAGATACGTTATAAGGGTGTTGTCTGCGACCGATGTGGCGTAGAAATCACAAAGTCAAGCGTTCGTAGAGAGCGTATGGGACACATCGAGCTTGCTGCTCCTGTATCTCATATCTGGTATTTCAAGGGTATCCCATCACGTATGGGACTCATCCTTGACTTATCTCCACGTGTACTTGAGAGAGTACTGTACTTTGCTTCATATATTGTGCTTGACCCGGGCGAGACAAAGCTTGCATACAAGCAGATTCTCAACGAGTCAGAGTACCAGGAGGCATGCGATACTTATGGCCGCTCAGCATTCCGTGTAGGAATGGGTGCTGAGTCTATCCATGAGCTTTTAGCAGCAATCGATCTCGAGAAGGATTCGGCAGAGCTTAAGGCAGAGCTTGAGAATGCTACAGGCCAGAAGCGTGCACGTATCATCAAGAGACTTGAGGTTGTAGAGGCTTTCCGTGAGTCAGGAAACAAGCCTGAGTGGATGATTATGACAGTTATTCCTGTTATTCCACCGGATCTTCGTCCAATGGTTCAGCTCGATGGAGGACGTTTCGCAACAAGTGATCTTAACGACCTTTACAGACGAATCATCAACCGTAACAACCGTCTTAGAAGACTTCTTGATCTTGGAGCACCGGATATCATCGTTCGTAACGAGAAACGTATGCTTCAGGAGGCTGTCGATGCACTTATCGACAACGGCCGTCGTGGACGTCCTGTTACCGGTCCTGGAAACAGAGCCCTTAAGTCTCTTTCAGACATGCTCAAGGGAAAGGGAGGACGTTTCCGTCAGAACCTTCTCGGAAAGCGAGTTGACTACTCAGGTCGTTCGGTTATCTGTGTAGAGCCAAAGCTTAAGATTTATCAGTGTGGTCTTCCAAAGGAGATGGCTATCGAGCTTTTCAAGCCATTCGTTATGAAGGAGCTTGCTGCTAACGGAACCGCACACAACATAAAGAGTGCAAAGAAGATGGTTGAGAGACTTCAGCCGGAGGTATGGGATGTCCTTGAGGACGTCATCAAAGAGCATCCGGTTATGCTTAACCGAGCTCCTACACTCCACAGACTTGGAATCCAGGCCTTCGAGCCAATCCTTGTAGAGGGTAAGGCAATCAAGCTTCATCCACTCGTATGTACAGCGTTCAACGCCGATTTCGATGGAGACCAGATGGCTGTACATCTTCCACTGACTGCTGAGGCACAGGCTGAGTGCAGATTCATGCTTCTGTCACCTAACAACCTGCTTAAGCCTTCCGATGGTGGACTTGTAGCCGTTCCTTCACAGGATATGATCCTTGGAGTTTACTACCTCACAATGAGAAAGCTCGCTGATTACAAGGATGATCCAAAGATGGTTGCACAGGTGTCATCAGACACTGTATACAATGATATTGAGGAGCTTAGAAAGCTTACAACTCCTGACGACAAGACAGGAAAGGCTGAGCTTGGCTTATATGACCTCATCTGGTTTGAGGATGTCACAGACGGAAATCGTCGTGTGCTTTGCAGACCTATAGATCTTCTCGGCCGTTACTATGGAAGTGTTAACCTTGCAATGCTCGCTTACGAGAACAAGGAGATTACACTTCACCAGAATATCTTTGTACACCGTACAGTAAAGCTTGCTGACGGCACAGAGGTTTCAGGTTTTACAGAGACAACAGTAGGACTTTTGATATTCAATGAGAACATTCCTCAGGATCTTGGTTTTGTAGACAGATCAAATGCAGAGAATGCACTCAAGTTTGAGGTTGAGTTCCATGTTGGTAAGAAGCAGATCAAGCAGATCCTTGAGAAGGTTATCAACACACACGGAGCTACAACAACAGCAGAGGTTCTTGACAACGTCAAGGCTATGGGATACAAGTATTCAACCCAGGCTGCCATGACAGTTTCAATTTCAGATATGACAGTGCCACCACAGAAGCCACAGATGATCGCTGATGCACAGGACACTGTAGATAAGATTACAAGACAGTACAAGCGTGGACTTATCACTGATGAGGAGCGTTACAAAGAGGTTATCGAGACATGGAAGGATACAGATGATGCCCTTACAAAGGCTCTTCTTACAGGTCTTGATAAGTACAACAACATCTTCATGATGGCAGATTCCGGAGCCCGTGGATCTGATAAGCAGATCAAACAGCTTGCAGGTATGCGAGGACTCATGGCTGATACAACAGGTCGTACAATCGAGCTTCCTATCAAGTCATGCTTCCGTGAGGGTCTTGACGTACTCGAGTACTTCATGTCAGCACATGGAGCTCGTAAGGGACTTTCAGATACAGCGCTTCGTACAGCCGATTCAGGATACCTTACAAGACGTCTTGTAGATGTTTCGCAGCATATGATCGTTCGTGAGTCAGACTGCTGTGCAGGCACAGGACGTGAGATTCCGGGAATGGTTGTAAAGGCATTCATGGAGGGTCGAGAGGAAATCGAGAGCCTTCAGGAGAGAATTACAGGTCGTTTCTCTTGCAACACAATCTGCGATAAGGATGGCAATGTAATCGTTAAGGCCAACCACATGATTACACCAAAGCGTGCAGCAAAGGTTATGTCAGAGGGTGTTGACGAGAACGGAAATCCAATCACACAGGTTAAGATCCGTACAGTGCTTACCTGTCGTTCACACATGGGAGTATGTGCTAAGTGTTACGGTTCAAACCTTGCAACAGGCCAGGCAGTACAGGTCGGTGAAGCAATCGGTATCATCGCAGCACAGTCAATCGGTGAGCCTGGTACACAGCTTACCATGAGAACCTTCCATACAGGTGGTGTTGCCGGTGGAGATATCACACAGGGTCTTCCTCGAGTAGAGGAGATTTTTGAGGCACGTAAGCCTAAGGGACTCGCTATTATCACAGAGTTCGGCGGAATTGCCACAATCAAGGATACAAAGAAGAAGCGTGAGGTTATCGTTACAAACAACGAGACAGGCGAGACAAAGGCTTACCTCATTCCTTACGGCTCACGTATCAAGGTTGTAGACGGACAGGAGCTTGAGGCCGGCGACGAGCTGACAGAGGGTTCTGTAAATCCACACGATATCCTCAAGATCAAGGGTGTTCGTGCGGTTCAGGATTACATGCTCCGCGAGGTACAGCGTGTTTACCGTTTACAGGGTGTTGAGATCAACGACAAGCATGTCGAGGTTATCGTTCGTCAGTGCTTACAGAAGATCCGCGTAGAGGAGCCGGGAGATTCAGATTTACTTCCGGGCAGCATGGTTGATTCCCTTGACTTCTTAGAGCTCAACGAGAAGCTTGAGGAAGAGGGCAAGGAGCTTGCAGTTGGTTCACAGGTATTACTTGGAATCACAAAGGCCTCTCTTGCAACCAACTCATTCCTGTCAGCAGCTTCATTCCAGGAGACCACAAAGGTTCTTACTGAGGCAGCAATCAAGGGCAAGGTTGATCCACTTATCGGTATGAAGGAGAACGTAATTATCGGTAAGCTCATCCCAGCCGGAACTGGTATGAAGATTTATCGTAACATCAAGCTTGACAGCGATGTAAACGATGATGATACACTTGATTTTGATGATGATGACTTTGCGGATTTCGCAGAGGAAGAGGCAGTCGGAATCATTGATACAGATGCTGAATCAGTTGATGTAGAATAATTACTGATGTTTGTGCTTAAACTACAGAAGCTGTTACAAACCAAAAACAAAGAAGTCCGGGAAACCGGGCTTCTTTCTTGTATTATATTGAAAACAAAATTGGTCTTGACAAAACAGACAAGGATTTGTATAATATTTTAGCGTGCATAAGATTGCACTGCTTAAAATAAAACAGGAGGTGAAAATAATGCCAACATTTAACCAGTTAGTAAGAAAAGGACGTCAGACATC
Organism: Agathobacter sp.; assembly: GCF_977054825.1. NCBI lineage: Bacteria > Bacillati > Bacillota > Clostridia > Lachnospirales > Lachnospiraceae > Agathobacter > Agathobacter sp. Next base: position 6,652 of record NZ_CDRTEH010000023.1, on the reverse strand, counting down.
TGTAAAGAAGTCTACAGCACCAGCTCTTCAGAGAAGCTTTAACTCTCTTCAGAAGAAGCCAATCAACACTTCTTCTCCACAGAAGCGTGGTGTATGTACAGCTGTTAAGACAGCTACTCCTAAGAAGCCTAACTCAGCTCTTAGAAAGATCGCCAGAGTTCGTCTTTCAAACGGAATCGAAGTAACTTCATACATTCCTGGTGAGGGACACAACTTACAGGAGCATAGTGTTGTTCTGATTCGTGGTGGCCGTGTTAAGGATTTACCAGGTACACGTTACCATATCATCCGTGGTACATTAGATACTGCAGGTGTTGCAAACAGAAAACAGGCTCGCTCTAAGTACGGCGCAAAGAGACCAAAAGCTGCTAAATAATTTAGCAACATTGTGTATCACAAACAGAACTAAAGTAGGTTAGTGTTGGGATTAGACCTGCAGATGCAGGATTTCACTTTATGAATACAATTCCGCACGAACACATTAGAGAGACACATGTGAGTACCGATGAATTAATCCACAAATATCATGATTAAGGAGGGAAGTAACGTGCCACGTAAAGGACATACTCAGAAAAGAGACGTATTAGCAGATCCAATGTACAACAGCAAAGTAGTTACAAAGCTTGTTAACAGCATTATGTTAGACGGTAAGAAAGGCGTAGCTCAGAAGATTGTATACGGAGCATTTGCTACAGTAGAAGAGAAGACAGGAAGACCAGCTCTTGAAGTATTCGAAGAGGCTATGAACAATGTAATGCCAGCTCTCGAAGTAAAAGCAAGACGTATCGGTGGTGCCACATATCAGGTACCAATCGAGGTTCGCCCTGATCGTCGTCAGGCTTTAGGCCTTCGTTGGTTAACAGCATTCTCACGTGCCAGAGGAGAGAAAACTCAGGCTGAGAGATTAGCTAACGAGATCATGGATGCAGCTAACAACACAGGCGCATCTGTTAAGAGAAAAGAAGATATGCACAAGATGGCAGAGGCAAACAAGGCATTCGCACATTACAGATTCTAGTTTCTGTAAGAAGCATACGGCTTTGCTTTTGGTTCATGCTGCAAGCCGGATTTGCAACAGAGTCCGGTTGTGCATAGGACATTAAATATAGGAGGAAAAAACCTTGGCTGGAAGAGAATATCCACTTGAGAGAACCAGAAATATTGGAATCATGGCTCATATCGATGCTGGTAAAACAACACTGACAGAGCGTATTCTTTATTATACTGGTATTAACTATAAAATCGGTGATACTCATGAAGGTACTGCTACCATGGACTGGATGGAGCAGGAGCAGGAAAGAGGTATTACAATTACTTCTGCCGCTACAACATGTCACTGGACACTTGAAGAGTTCACTAAACCAAAGCCAGGAGCACTTGAGCATCGTATCAACATCATCGATACACCGGGCCACGTTGACTTCACAGTAGAAGTTGAGCGTTCACTCCGTGTACTTGATGGCGCAGTTGGTGTGTTCTGTGCAAAGGGTGGTGTTGAGCCTCAGTCAGAGAACGTTTGGCGTCAGGCTGACACATATAATGTACCTCGTATGGCATTCATCAATAAGATGGATATCTTAGGTGCAAACTTCTACGGAGCTGTTGACCAGATTCGTACAAGATTAGGAAAAAATGCTATCGTACTTCAGTTACCAATCGGTAAAGAGGACGATTTCAAAGGAATCATCGACCTTTTCGAGATGAAGGCATATATCTACAATGATGAGAAGGGTGACGATATCACAGTTACTGATGATCTTGGAGATATGGCTGATCAGGCTGCAGAGTACCGTACAGAGCTCATTGAGAAAATCTGTGAGTTAGATGACGATCTCATGATGCAGTATCTTGAGGGTGAGGAGCCATCTGTAGAGGATATGAAGAAGGTTCTTCGTAAAGCAACATGTGAGTGTACAGCAGTACCTGTATGTTGTGGTTCTGCATACCGTAACAAGGGTGTACAGAAGTTACTTGACGCTATCGTTGAGTACATGCCAGCTCCTACAGATATCCCTTCAATCAAGGGAACAGATCTTGAGGGAAATGAGATTGAGAGACATTCATCAGATGATGAGCCATTCTCAGCACTTGCATTCAAGATCATGGCAGATCCATTCGTAGGAAAGCTTGCATTCTTCCGTGTTTACTCAGGAAAATGTAAGGCAGGATCATATGTATTAAATGCAACAAAGGATAAGAAAGAGCGTATCGGACGTATTCTTCAGATGCATGCTAATAAGAGACAGGAGTTGGATGAGGTTTACTCAGGCGATATCGCTGCTGCTGTTGGATTTAAGTTCACAACAACAGGTGATACAATCTGTGATGAGCAGCATCCGGTTATTCTTGAGTCTATGGAGTTCCCAGAGCCAGTTATCGAGCTCGCTATCGAGCCTAAGACAAAAGCTGGACAGGGCAAGTTAGGTGAGGCTCTTGCAAAGCTTGCAGAGGAGGATCCTACATTCCGTGCTCATACTGATCAGGAAACAGGTCAGACAATCATCGCTGGTATGGGTGAGCTTCACCTTGAGATCATCGTTGACCGTCTTCTCCGTGAGTTCAAGGTTGAGGCAAACGTTGGTGCACCTCAGGTTGCTTACAAGGAGACATTTACAAAGGCTGTTGATCAGGAATACAAATATGCTAAGCAGTCAGGTGGACGTGGACAGTACGGACACTGTAAGGTACGCTTCGAGCCAATGGATGCCAATGGAGAAGAGCTTTTCAAGTTCGATTCAGAGGTTGTCGGTGGTGCTATTCCAAAGGAGTACATCCCATCAATCGGCGAAGGTATCGAGGAGGCTACAAAGGCCGGTTCTCTTGGTGGATTCCCAGTAGTTGGTATCCATGCAACAGTATACGATGGATCTTACCATGAGGTCGATTCATCAGAGATGGCATTCCACATTGCCGGATCTATGTGTTTCAAAGAGGCTATGGCAAAGGCATCACCTGTATTACTTGAGCCTATCATGAAGGTAGAGGTTACAATGCCTGAGGAGTACATGGGAGACGTTATCGGTGACGTTAACTCTCGTCGTGGACGTATCGAGGGTATGGATGATCTCGGCGGTGGAAAGATTGTACATGCATATGTACCACTTGCAGAGATGTTCGGTTACTCTACAGACCTTCGTTCTAAGACACAGGGACGTGGAAACTACTCAATGTTCTTCGATAGATATGAGCCGGTTCCAAAGAATGTACAGGACAAGGTTCTTGCTAACCACGCAAAATAATTGTAGATTAGCAAACAATTTATAGTACAAATGATGAAATATATACTATATATGGTATAAAAATCAAAAATAAAGGCATTTCCCCTTGAAAAAGGGGGATTTGCCATAAAATTTACTTGAAAAAACTTTGATTATTTCGTATAATCAAAGCAGTCGGTAGATTATAAAAATAGCCCATGGGGCATAAAAGTTTAAGGAGGACGTTTCAAAATGGCAAAGGCTAAATTTGAAAGAACAAAACCACATTGTAATATTGGTACCATCGGTCACGTAGATCATGGTAAAACAACTTTAACAGCAGCTATTACAGCAGTATTAGCAGCTCGTGTTGCTGGTAACACAGCTACAGATTTCGCTAACATTGATAAGGCTCCAGAGGAGAGAGAGCGTGGAATCACAATTTCTACAGCTCACGTTGAGTATGAGACAGATAAGAGACATTACGCACACGTTGACTGTCCTGGACATGCTGACTACGTAAAGAACATGATCACTGGTGCAGCTCAGATGGATGGTGCTATCCTCGTTGTTGCTGCTACTGATGGTGTTATGGCTCAGACAAAGGAGCACATCCTTCTTTCTCGTCAGGTAGGTGTTCCTTACATCATCGTATTCCTTAACAAGTGTGATATGGTTGACGACCCAGAGCTTATCGAGCTCGTAGAGATGGAAGTTACAGAGCAGCTTGAGGAGTACGGATTCAATGATTGCCCAATCATCCAGGGATCAGCTCTTAAGGCTCTTGAGGATCCAAACGGACCTTGGGGAGACAAGATCATGGAGCTTATGGATACTGTTGATTCTTACATCCCAGATCCACAGCGTGATACAGATAAGCCATTCCTTATGCCAGTAGAGGACGTATTCACAATCACAGGTCGTGGTACTGTTGCAACTGGTAGAGTAGAGCGTGGTACACTTCACCTCAACGACGAGTTAGAGATCCTTGGTGTTAAAGAGGACGTTCAGAAGACTGTTGTTACTGGAATCGAGATGTTCCGTAAGCAGTTAGACGAGGCTCAGGCTGGTGATAACATCGGAGCACTTCTCCGTGGTGTTAACCGTGACCAGATCGTTCGTGGACAGGTTCTTGCTAAGCCTGGTACAGTAACATGTCACCGTAAGTTCACAGCCCAGGTTTACGTTCTTACAAAGGACGAGGGTGGACGTCATACTCCATTCTTCAACAACTATCGTCCACAGTTCTACTTCAGAACAACAGACGTAACAGGTGTTTGCGAGCTTCCAGCAGGAACAGAGATGTGCATGCCTGGTGATAACGTAGAGATGACAATCGAGCTCATCCATCCAGTAGCTATGGAGCAGGGTCTTACATTCGCTATCCGTGAGGGTGGACGTACAGTAGGATCTGGACGTGTTGCTACAGTTATCGAGTAATCTTAACTGATTATTTAAATATGCAATAAAATCAAGGCTTCCGAGATTTTTCTCGGGAGCCTTTTTTGATGATTATTCCTTATGGATCTAAAATGGAGCTATTTTGAATTATATAGCCACAAAGCAGCAATCTAAATAATCAAGTCAAATAATCTAATCAAACATTTTAATCAATCAAATATGAAGTGACATTTCCTTATATTAATGCTATACTTAATCTAAATATGTGAATTAAAATTAGAACTAATATTTTATTAAAAACGTAACTATTCAGAACCGCAGAGAATAAAAAAGCGGTGAGACCTATAGCTACTATCAAATTTAAACTTGGTTAAAATTCAGTTAAAACACAGGAGGAACACAATGGTTAAACACATTATTTTATGGACACTCAAGGACGAGTACACGCAGGCGCAGAAGGAAGAAATACGTGCCGGCATAAAGGAAGGCTTAGAAGGACTTAAGGGACAGATTCCGGGCATGCTTGATATTTCAGTACGCACAGATTATCTTCCGACATCTACCGTAGATGTGATGCTTGATACTACATTTGAGGATGCTGATGCACTTGCGGCATACGCAAAGAACCCTAAGCATGTTGCTGTGGCTGATACCAAGGTGAGACCATTTACTGCAAATAGGGCATGTATGGATTTCGAGGTGTAATAAACGGGTGATTGGTGTATTTGACTATAAATCTTTTCTAAAATTAGGCGATATGTCAAAAATGACGAATATTGTCAAATTATCATTGAAATAGTACTATGGTAATGATATAATAATCTTACTGTATAGAACGAAACCTAAATAAGAAAGGGAGAATTACATATGGGTGAGGAAGCTAAAAGCAAAATAATGGAAATGCCACTTCAGCAGAGACTGAAATATGGCTATAAGAAAGTATTGGATATGCTGCTTGTATCAGGAGGTATATCAATTGTAGCAATTTTACTGGTTTATTTTGGTGCAAAGGCTAATATCTTTGGTGCCGAGTCAGGAACAGTTGCTACGTTTTTCCTGATTATAGGACTGGCTAATGTAATAATAGTTGGAATTGTAGCCACAATGATTGCCAAAAAAATCAGTAATCAGGTTATTGATTCTGTTCTTGAGCCGTTACAGCAGATTGAGGTAGTGGCAGGAGAGCTTGTTAATGGAAATCTTCACAGCAATCTGGAGTATCATTCAGATGATGAGATTGGCAAGCTGGCACATGACCTTAGAAAGTCTATCAGGACACTTGGCTCATATATTGATGATATCGACCTGACTATGAGACAGTTTGCTGATGGCAATTTCAACTTCAAGCCACAGGTGGAGTGGAAAGGCGATTTTGTAGGAATTAAGGAATCAATCGTTGCTTTCGAGGAGAGCATGTCAGATACAGTCAGTGGTATTCAGAGAGCTGCCAATGAGGTTTCAAACGGTGCTGGGCAGGTAGCTGCCAGCTCTAGTGACCTTGCGCAGGGCGCAACAGACCAGGCCGCTGTTGTTGAGGAGCTTACAGCCACACTTGCTTCTGTAGCGGATCAGGTAGCTGAAAATGCAGAGCATGCAAAGGAAATCAGCCAGAAGGTTGACGGACTCGGAACTGAGATTATGGATAGCAACGGACAGATGCACGAGATGGTTACATCCATGAATGAAATCAATGAGGCATCTCAGGAAATCGGTAAAATCATCGCAACAATCAATGAGATTGCATCACAGACAAACCTTCTTGCACTCAATGCCTCTATCGAGGCAGCCAGAGCAGGAGAGGCAGGAAAAGGCTTTGCAGTTGTTGCAGACCAGGTTACTGTACTTGCTGAGCAGAGTGCAAATGCTGCTAAGGAGTCAGCAGCTCTTATCGAGTCTTCAGTCAAGGCTGTTGAAAAAGGAATGGTTATTGCAGGCAAGACAGCATCGCAGCTTGAGGAGGTTGCCGGCAATTCCAAGACTATCACAGATGAGGTTAATGGAATCGCAGAGACACTTGAGACACAGACAGATGCTATCAAGCAGATTAATAATGG
>NZ_CDRTEH010000022.1:0-37261 GCF_977054825.1 Agathobacter sp. | reverse complement strand
AAGGATTTACATTCTTACCGAATTTCTTTGGCATGAAATAGTAACCTACTGTTCCTACCAATAACACAGCAATTAAAATAACCAGAATACGCAGTTCCTTTTTCATACACTCTTTACCTCCACAAATCCCGATTTAATAGTCTCCTGAACAAGGCTACCATATGGGTTATTCTACCACATATTCATCCTTAATTCATCTAAAATTTTCACGATTGATTTACCATATATCTAAACTATCTTCCTAATCCACCCAAGCCTGCATCTCGTTATCCAAGACCAACCGGGCATACTCCATAGGGTTGTCAATGGCAAGAGCGTTCAATGCACATTTTGAATTTGGGGAAACACATAAAAAGCTGCTCATCAAATATCCCCCGGATAATAATGTGGAGGATACAACAAGTACACCGAGTAATATTTTCCAGCTAAATACATTGATAAAATCGTACAAAATGAGTATAATAATAGTACGAAGAAAGGAAGTGGTGATATGTCAATTACAGCAACTGAATTGAAAAATAATCTTGGAAAATACTTATTATTATCTGCAAAAGAAGATGTTTTTATCACAAAGAACGGAAAGGTAGTGGCAAAACTGACAAATCCACATCAGGACAGAGTAGAAGTAGCAAAATCCCTGTTTGGAATCTTACCAAAGGATGCAGGCCTGAACGAAGCAAAAGAAGAAAGGCTTGGTGCAAAATAGATGAGGATTCTTGCAGATACAAATGTGATAATAGATGCCCTGACTTCAAGAGAGCCATGGAATAAAAGTGCAGAAGAAATATTTCTTATGGCAGCAAATCATACAATCGAAATGTACATTACTGCAAGTTCAGCAACAGACATCTATTATCTTATAAGGAAACATTTGCATAACATAGAAGCAGCAAAGATGATAATGGGAAAGCTTTATTCATTGACTGGAATATTAGAGGTTACAGCGGATGACTGCATGAATGCACTTGCATCTGCAATCAGTGACTATGAGGATGCAGTTGTTGAAAAGGTGGCATCCAGAAAAGATATGGATTATATTGTCACAAGAAATATAAAAGATTATCAGGCAGGTGGAACAAAGATAATTCTGCCAGATGATTTTGTTAAACTTGTTGAAGAGGAATAATTTTTACCACCAAATCGTCAAAATACGAACTGGTTGTATTTTTGGTCAGTTTTGCAAACTAGGAGACATCTTTTTTTCTCACCGTGAGAATTTTCTATTTAACTTTTAATGTAAGTCATTAAGCCAACACCCTTAACAGTTAATTTGTAACTCTTCTTTATCTTTTATTAGGAATAAGTTAACACACTCTTCTGTCTATGTATTCTTTTCAATTATAATAGCTATCATTTTTAATTTTGATAGTAGAAGAAAAAATTTCAGGGAAACACCAAAGGTATTACTAAATTTTTCCAATAAGACCTACATCACTTCCTTAATGCTATAATTCTATAATGAAATTATTTTACATATGCATTAATCATTGCACCTTTTGTTTCCATACTATCTCCCCAAGGAACAGATATAAACTTCAAATCCCTGTCTGCAAGCAAGTCTTTAAATTCAGCTCGTCTCTCTTCTTCATTACAAATGTTAAATGTGATATTAAAATCTGCCATTTCGCAGAATTCATTATTTGAAATCTCCTGTATTTCTCTAAAACCAGTTTCATCTTTTGCTTGCATATAGATGAAATAATCAACAAAAATCTTAGGGCACCTTTGAGAGTCGAATGGTAATAAACCCATTCCCGCATCACCATACGCTACCAAGCTATTACCCTCTACATCAAAACGTAATGAATCAGTCATTACCTCCTTGGTTGTCTCCCCTGTATAGCTTCTGCATGTTTGAGACTTACCACACCCCATAACAACACAGCCTTTACCATTAATAACAAATAAATCTGCATAATAAATTCCAGTCACCTCAAAACCTCCTTATTTTTCATTTTCATTACCTATGCTTGATGTCCTACAGTAACATTATTCTAAATGGTCACTCTAACCTAAATTCACGTTATTATTATATCTCAAATCAAACAAAAAAGCTATTTTCTTTTCATACATTCATTTAGAAAAAAGTTTCACACACTCCTTTTGCATCGCCCTTTCAAAATCTGCAAACGGCATATTCAGTCGCTTTGCCCCTAATTCCGGCTCTATTATACCATCCTGTACTAACGAATATATTTCAAGATATCGCCCTTCCTGAATGCCACGCTTTTTATGGTCATCCATAATTTCAAATGATACCATTTATTGAAAAGTCATTACATATCAGTCACAAAATATTTAAAATATATGAAACACCTACAATAATAACGCTCATTATTGAAAATGCTTCTATATTTCCTCGTGATATTTTAGAAACTAATAAACCAATTATGCTAATCATAACCGAGATTATAAGATAGAACAGATATAATAAAACAATAAATTGCCATATAGACAAGTCCGATATAATATATGGTAAATGCATAGTCCTCTCAATCATCAGACTATCAACCCCTGCATTCAGATTTCCTAAATCAAATATAATATACTTTGTCACAAATTCAATAAATGCAAATAATATACATATCAACAATGAAATTAATAAACTAATGTTCAGCCGCGATTTTAACAATATCATTCTTCCATTTTTAGATGATTTAATCATAGCTAATGTTCCTGCATATATATCATCTGTATACATAGGTACCACAATCAATAGAATAACTATTATCGGTATAACATTAAACCTCAAATTTTCAATATAATCACTTATTTCAATATCATAAAAATATTGTGCACTTTTATCCAGACTATCATAATACTCTGTTTTCTCAACAATGTATTTGACAGTTGCTATTCTATATTGAGCTTTCTTTTCTTCGTTGATTATAGAATGATAATCCTTACCATCTATTTTGCCATTATTAAATGCAATTTCATTCTTTTGCTTATCATCGATAATAGCTTGGAATTTCTGATATTCTGAATTAATGTATTCTTTTTTTTCAATTGAATATTCGCCTTCCATTTCATTCATATAATTTTCATACACAGACTTATGATATCCATTAAACATAGTTGTTCTCATCTGTCCCGCCATGATGCTTTGAATAATTAGTCCAACAACAAAAATTATATATACCTGAGGTTTTGAAAGAACTTTGTATAATTCCATTTTGGTAACATTATTCATTATCCTTCCCACCAATCTTCTCAAATTTTGTCAGACATCCTTCTTTAATCAATATTATATAGTCAGCCACTTCCTCTACGTCTGATAAAATATGTGTTGATAACACAATAGTTTTTGTTTTAGATAATTTTCTAATTAGATTTTTAAATCTTGCCCTTTCTTCCGGATCGAGTCCCACTGTCGGCTCGTCGAAAATAATAATCTCCGGATTAGCTACACATGTTATTGCAATTCCAAGTCTTTGCTTCATTCCTCCTGAAAAAGATTTAACCTTATCGTTACGATTCTCATACAAATTAACATCCCTTAACACCTGTTCCACGTTTGAATCTAATTCTTTTTTATTTACACCTCTGAGATACCCAAAATACTCTATGGTTTTTTTTGCTGTGAAATTTGGATAATAACCTACATTTTGTGGCAAAAAACCAATTTTTTCCCTATATCTGTCATCTAATTCTTTTATATCAGTTCCATTATATAAAATTTTGCCTGAACTCATATCCAAAACATCTGACATTATATTCATAATAGTAGATTTACCAGATCCATTTGGTCCAATCAATCCATAAATACCATTTTCAAATTTGATGCTGATTCCATGCAATACTTCTTTACTGCCATATCTTTTTTTAATATCAATTAACTCTAGCATGATATTTTTTAACTCAACTTTCCCTAAAATTCGTGTTATAAAAATAGTAACCCAGCGCTATCACTATAATTGCAAAAACCAGATTAATTATTAAAGAATAACTTAATAACTGAATTGGAACTCCCATTAAATTAATAGGTTCATATTCCTTAAAATAATTGACACTTTCACTAATCAATGGAAACGGTGTGTACTTTCTAAGAATATCATAATTTTCAGCTTCTCTGATTGTGCCACCAGATAAAGCAAAATATTTTCCTGATAAAATATAATTAATTGCTATGCCTCCCAGACCAATAAATGTATTAATCGCTATCGGCACAATATTACTTTTAAAAAATAAAGAAACAAAAATAAATACACTAGATAATACAAAAAAACCAATTGCCCTCATAATTACTACTCCAATTATCATCTCAAATAAAGTAATACTATAAGGTGAATGTAAGAAAGCATTATTTAAGAGAATTGATGTATTCCATTGATCTATTTTATTCCAAAAAACTGACCATATTGTCATTCCCAAAGTTTCAACCACTGATGCCATTATCGAAAAAAATAATGTTATCACTATTTTATTCCGATAAGATAACTTCCCACCTCTATATGATGATTTAATCATATAAAATGTATTGTTATTATGTTCATTCAAAAACAAAAAAGAAGAAAATAAAATAATTACAATAATAAATACAATATCTACAATATCAGTTACGCAAAATAAATCATATACTTCATTTAAAGTCTCACTTTCTCCAATTACAAGATTAGTCTTCTTTCCATATAATTTATTTATCGTTTCGTTCATTCTCTTATAATATCCAGACTCAGTTTTTATTTTAATTTCAGAATCAGAAATAACACTATCCCTATATTCAACAACATTATGACAATTTAAAGCATCTTTATCCAATGTCAGATAAACAAACATTTCATTCATTACATCTGCATTTTGTGTTTCTTCGTATTTGTTTTGTAACTCCATTACTTTTTGCTCTATCACATCATATTTTCGTTCTGAAAAATCACCAATATATGCAGAAAACTCTCTTAAATTTATTTTCTCATTAGCATATGCATTATATGAAATTGCCATTGAAAAAATAAAAGCCACAATCATAGAAATCATAAGTATTTTACATGATAATATTTTTTTAATTTCATATCTCATTGCATCATCTCACCATAATTCTTCCCATCAAGATCCATGTAAGCTACACCACCATTAAATATTGTATATATTTTATCATTTATTTGAAAGGCAGAATCCGCTCCCATATTTACACAAGCTGAATAATCGGCAATAATTTTTCCGTTTTTATCATATATTATTTTGTTACCATTATCTCCACCACTGGCATATATATATTTATTCTGTACAGAAAAGAAAAGCGCATTATCTGCTATTTTTATAGAACTTTCATCATCCGGTGACAACTTATATAATTCGCTAAATTCATTTGAATAATATATAAAATTCTCATCGTTATCCGCCATAAACGCCTTACCATTTGATGCTATTGATTTACTCTCAAACGTTGTTAAATTTACCTTGACAATTTCATTTATATCATTGATATAGTAATAATTTCCATTCAAAATAGCTCCCCATGGAAATTTGCCAATATTGTAATGACAGTATATAATATTAAAATTCTTGTCCAACAAATAGGCATGTCTATCACCATCTACTTTTACTATATCATCCGACAATACCCTAACATATAAAATAGCCTCACTATCATCAATTGCTAATTCTGATGACATATCAGTTGGAATAGAATTTTTAAAGACTGTTTTTCCCGATTCTGCCTCAACAATAGAACCATACAACCTATTTTCACCTGATACAACTTTACTTTTGTTATAACATTTGTATATTTTACTATTGAAAACAAAATACTCACCAAGTTCAACATATGCTTCACACGTATCATTGCTGTGTGAACAAGCTGAATTTCTGCAATTCACATTAAGCTTTTTGTCGTTTTTTTTATTAGAATAATTATACGATTCATATATTTGATTCTCACAATCAAAAAAGATATAGTCGTCATCATAAATGGCACCCAATCCATTCAACCTTTTTGCTTGACAAAATTTGCCATTTCCTATAAATAATTTATCGTTATCCTTTGTATTGCTATTGTTGCATTCTATTATCCCCAATGCAATTATTCCTGCAAACATAATTAATATAACACCAACTAGTATTTTATTTTTCTTCATTTATGTATACCTTTCTGTTAAGAGATTTGCCAGCCGTGATATAATCATCTATACATTCTACAGTTACTACAAACATGACATGTTCTCCTTTTGATAAAGTATTCGTATTTACTTTCATGTTAATATATTTGTCTTTTCCTTGCCATAAAAAATACTCTTTTTTATCGAATCCAGGGAATAATTTTCCGTCACAAAACAATAATGTTTCATTTTTACCTTCTGTAATATCTGATGTAAAATACTCTCCCACATCATTAGAATATATAAAATTATGGATATATTTTTCTTGCTCATATATTAATCCTTGTTCTTTTATTTCATCTCTTATTACTTCATCTATACTTTCTATATAATTATACGTTGGTTGAATAATTTCATCACATTCTGAATTATCATATAATGAAACTATTTTTTGAGCACAATATAATATATCGTTTTCATATATGGTTATTTTTTCCTTTTCAGCAAAAGGTATTCCCAACAATACTATATTTTTTGATTTTTCTGACAATCCATCTGGTATAAAATCTATCTTTATTCTTTTTTCTACCCCATTTTGTAACATTATATATTGCATAACTGCAGATTTACTTCCGTCTATAGAATATTGAATCGGTACTCCATCTAATAGCAATACACATAAAATGGAAATAGCTTTATCGTCAATCATTTCATTCTTTATATACATGCTAGCGCCTATTGAAAAAGTGCCCCCTTGATATACTAATGGTTCATTCAAAAGTAATCCATACTTTTCCTTTCCTGTTTGCTCGTCTTTTACACATTTATATATATTTGCAATACACGATACCTCTTTTTCTACACTTGCATTACTATTTTGTACCAAATTCATTTCATCATTAGTGTAATTATTAATATTGCCACATGATGATAAAATAGTACTCAGTAATAATATTTTTATAATGCAACGAATTCTCATATTTTCACCTTTTTACCATTCAAAACACGCCCTCTCACATTCACAAACTTGCACAATTCTAATGTTTTTTCGCTAGTCAACTAATCATGCTCATATATAAAGGAGAGGATAACACCATTCACTTCCTTTGAAATTAAGAAAATCTGCTTATGGGTTAGCATAACACATCATTTTGCCTTATTTTCGGAGATTCTGAATTGCTACACCTTTTTTATTATAATAAAAAAGGTTCAATTATTATTAAATCAAACCTTTTTAATTATACTACCCTATTATTTATAATATATTGTCTTAGTGCCTTGACCATATGTATCATCTTTAACTTTCAAGCATGAAGAACCTCTAGATGCTGAGAAACCATATGCAGCATCCGCACTAGCTGTAATATGATATGTATTCTGTGCACTTACACTCTTTACTTGATTGTCATTAGAATTGCAGAAATGTACGACTTTTAATGACACACTGTCGAACTTATACATTTCAGGTTGTGATGCATAGCCCGTTATTCTATATAATATTCCTCCATGTGAAGTTTTACCAATACTCATTGACCAATTTTTATTAGACTTTCCTCCTGATGTGTATAAAACGTCAGCATTTGCACTTATAGTTTCTCCAAATATCAGTACTAAACCTAGTATCATTGCTATAATCTTTTTTCTCATTTTTTCTCCTTAATCTAATTCTTTTATAGTTATTTAATAAACGTCTCAACCAATTGATTTCAATTGGTCTTTGTGATTAATTTTCCAAAACATATTCAATTGTCATACTACTTGTTTGTCTTTATTAAGGCATGCCCAAAATCTGATGTTCTATGTCAATTCAAAAACGCTTCTGAATACTGACATTTTTTCTCACATATTATGAAATTTATCCATAAGAAGCAATAAAATCTTTTATCAATTACCTATTAATTCTTTTTCAATTTTTTGGCTTAAAGATTTAGGTTTTTTAACTTCATACATGAAACCTGCACAATTTGTACATGACTTTTTTAAAGCAAAAGTAATCACCAAATTTCGTATTATTCTTTTACTATAATTTTCCTCTGCCATATTTTCTCCTCCCTAGCATAATTTCAATTATTTGTCTGTTCAGAACTAGTGAAAAAACTGATATGCCATGCTTGCATGTAAACAGCAAATTCTTGTTCTAAAGGTAGCTCGAATAGAGCCATTCCACAGATATGATCAAAATTTACTTCGCAGTCGCGGGAAAGCACGAGCTTCGTACAGTTTTACAAATATTCACTAGGTGGTTCTGAATATTTATCTTAATCTAAGAATTACACAATTTATTAATTTATACAAGATATTTGGCGCAAACGACATAAAATTGGCTGTGAATAGCTTGCTGATAGTGTTATTGCTCATTGTAGAAAAAAATAGCATCTGTTATAATTTACTTACACTAATCAAGGAGTAGCATATATGTTTACCATAATTTGGGAATTTATAATAAATCTATTAGAATCGTTTCTATTTGCTGTAATTTGTAATGCAAAATTTACTAAACGTCAATATCATTATCATACGGCTGAACAAACATTATTCATACTATGTAAATCACTATTAATTACTCTTATGAATATAAGCAAGATATCTACCATTATTTCTTTAACATCTGTACTATTACTTAATATTATTTTCTTAATATTATTTTTTGTTAATCCTATTTTTAATAGTTTTTTTGTCTCTTTTATCTATTGCCTGATACTAATAACTTCAGATGCTTTGACTTTATTAATACCAATAAAGTTTTATAATATAAATCTCTCACAGGTATTATATTTGGGAAATATGCGAATACTTTTTTCCTTAATATATATATCCATAATTGCCTTGTTTGTAATCATATTTTTGCTTTTTACTCCACAGGTGTTTGTTTTAGGAAAACTTGATAAAATTTCCTATTTCATAATTTCTACTATATGTGTCATATTAGAAGAAATTGTACTTATTATTTTATTAAAACAGCCAATATACGCTGAAAACTTTTTCCACTTACTCTTATTTATTTTCGGACTTACACTATTTTTATTTGTATATATTTCCATATATATTTATAGACTTGGAAAAGAAAAAGAAAAAAATGACAGACTTATTCAGAGTATTACAATTAATCAAATGGAAGCTCGACAAAATGAGGAAATAATTAATTCCACCCATAGTCTTAGGGTATTTAAACATGACATCATGAACCATATGAGCATTCTATATAAACTTGTAGAAAACGGTAAAAATTCTGACGCCTTAAAATACATATACCAGATAAATAACTCTATAGAAAGGACATCATATACAATCTCAACTGGAATAATCCCCATTGACTGTATTATGACAGCAAAACTCTCGAAAGCACTAGATAATAATATTTCTATAAAACATCAGATTCATTTTCCAGCTAATTATAACATTTCAGATATGGATTTGTGTTCATTAATTAGTAATTTACTTGATAATGCTATAGAAGCCAACTGTAAGTTAGACATGACTAAACGTAGACTTCAAATTGAAATTAAACCATATAACAATATGCTACTACTATTTATATCAAATAGTTCAAATGGTATATACCTTTATGGAGGAAATGGCAACCTTTTAACCACAAAAACATCTAATAAAAACGAACATGGCATCGGAATAAAAAGGATTAATGAGATTGTAAAAAAATATAATGGCATCATAGAATTTAATCCCGGCACTGAGATTTTCTCAGTTTCTATTTTATTTCCTTTAGATAATTGATTGGAGGATAATTAATGATTATTAACATCACAATTCTTGAAGATAATGAAAGTGATTTCATAACACTCTCAGACTCAATAAAAAAATGGGCTGCTAACACAGGGATTTTAATAAATATTATTTGGCTTAATTCATATAAAAAATTTATTAAATCCTTGCCTACTCTAAAATGTGATTTATTCTTTTCTGATATCGAATTAAATTGCAATAACTCATTCACTGGAATTGATGCATGCAAACAGCTCAGAGAAAGCGGTTACACAGGTATTATTATATTTCTTACTGCATTTAAGGAATATGTATTTGATGGTTATGATGTTCAAGCATTCAACTATCTTTTAAAACCAATTAACTATGGCACAATAAATAATTGTCTCGATAAATTTATTCATTTATTTAGTCGAGAATTTTATTATTATCACAAGGGCAACGATATTATTAGCATACCTTACAATGATATAATATATATAGAAAAAAATGGACATGATGTAATCCTTCATACTACATCAAATGTATTTGTCGAAAGAACTTCTTTAAATGAAATATCAAAACGACTCCCAGTTTTTTTTATTCGAGCTCATAAATCTTATATTGTTAATATCAATAAAGTTTTATCTCTAAGAATTAATGAACTTTTTTTGCCAAATAACGTTACCATTCCTGTAAGTAGAAGTTATCTCACAAATATAAAGAAAAAATTATTAGAAATTGCACGATAGAGGTTTTTATGATCCACAAAATTTCATATTACTTTTCAATAAAATTATCCAGTAACACTGATGAACAAGAAATTCTTCAGTATGGTTTTGAATGCCTTATTAACTCAATAATTCCAATATCATTTTTTTTACTTTTCGCAATATTACAAAATATAATTTTCGAAACGCTAATATGGATAACATTATTCTTACTCTTAAGGAATTATATTGGCGGTTACCATGCTTCAACCTCTATTCGTTGCATTGTTTTAAGTACTTTATATGGACTATTCATGATCTTATGTATGAAATATATACATTCAGTCCACCTTTTCATTGAAGTTTTAATTTGTTCAATAATTACCATTTACCATATCATTTTTGGAATAATTCTTAATGATAAAGATCTTGTTATCAACTATAAAAAATATAAACTCTTAAGCCTAATTATTATACTTATAGAATCTATTTTTATAATCGTTTTTAATTTGAATAGCTGTAGATTACATTTATGTATATTTATTAGTATGATTTCCGCTGAGCTTCTTCATTATATAGAAAAAATTAAAGTAATTATACGCAAAAAAGCTCACTGATTATAAATAAAATTCTATATATTTTTATTTAATTTAATTCTTAAAAAAGTAAATAAACACGAAAAGGAGAGTACGATGTTTTCATCCCCACTAGCCTAACTCACTCTCACATAATCTTTTTTGCAACTATTCAAGTCCAAAAGCTGATACCCTATGCTTGCATGTGCATGACGTTATTCTTAACATTTTCTTTCATTTAATAATAACGTTTACAATTTACCTGCTCATAAACAAGTGCTCTCTGAATATCTCCCGAAACAGCTTATCGGCACTCCAAAATACATTATCAGGTGTCACGACAGCCTTACAGCCGATTGGTTCGATACCTGCCTTCTTATATTCCGCCAGAAAGATATCCATTTGTGACGAATTAATGCCTGAAAAGACCAGAAGCTCCGCCGGAAAATCTGCTCCGCTATACCTTAAACCATCCTTTTTGAATCCGGTTATTCCGGCTATTGCACCGAGCTTCTGTCCGTAATCTGATTTTTCCACCTGCTGCACTGATATTCCAAGAGTTTTGCACAGGGCTTTTATTTTTTCCACTTTTTGAGCTGCTACACTAAATAACAGTATTTTTTGCGTAGATTTCTGCTGCATTCTTAATATCTCCTAATTCAAGACAATTATGTTTGTAACTATTTAGAACCCAAAACCTGCGGTTCTGAATAGTTACTAAATTATCTCATATTGCATCAGCTCGTATTTCAGTCTGCTTCCCTCCATGATTTCAGGTGGGAGCAGTGCCCTTGCCACAAGCTTCAGATCGTCTGATTCGATATCGCATCTCTTTAAATTAGCATAGTCTCCGTCTATGGAAACTACCTCGTAATACCATGTTTCCATGGTTTTTCCTCCTAAATTTACAACTTTCTGCCGCATTTTGGGCAGAATTCAAAATCCTCTGTAGTTGTATATCCACAATTGCTGCATCTTTTTATTGTGTTTCCACTTCCATTTTCAAAGCCATAACCATACTGCGGGTTTACACGCTGCAAATGCTGTGGCAATATCTCCACATCCTCGCCTTTTGCTATCCTGCGTCCTATTTCCGGATCAAGCTCGTAAAGCGCATTACAGCATGTGGTCTGCACATAGTAGTGCCTGTTCCATTTAAAACACGGAATGAAGAACAGTGACAGCACCATGTATGTCATATACACCTGATACCTGCCGTATCTGCCACATTCATCGCAGGTAATGACCTGATTGAAGTCAAAGTCCTTCCTGCCGTCCGTTATTCCCATCATAAAAAACATATATGATGCCTCCGTTTATCTGTGCCACAATCCCCAGAAGTCTCCAAGCGACTCTCTCGTATGAAATCCCCGCTCATCGTCAACCACCGGTATTGATTTGGCATCCATTTTCTCTATATTTACATAAGTACCCTGACTCACCATTGCAAATACCCTGTCTATCTGCTCCTCTGTGCCCTGTATCTCCATAAATACCGAGCCGTCAGGGTCATTTCTCACCCAGCCTGTTGCGCCAACACTTTCTGCCGCGTGCTCTGTTCTGTAGCGGAAACCTACTCCCTGCACCGAGCCGTACACTCTTATCTGCTTTCTGATGATTTTGCTGTCGTAATCACTCATATGCACTCACTTTCCTGATACACATTACTTTCAGTCTACAATAATCCTGCAAACAGCCTCATAATTGACTGCCCCAGTCTTCGTCTTGCACTTCTTCCGGTCCTGTACTTCTCTGTCACCTCCGCAGACTCAGTGAAAAGCCTGATAAAATCATCCCTGATTTCATGCACCACCTCACAATCTGCCATAAAACAGCCATTCTCGAAGTGATGATAAAGGCTTCTGTAGTCAAGATTTATGGTGCCGCAGGTTGCCATGATATCGTCTGCCACACTCATCTTTGCATGGCAAAAGCCCGGTGTCCACTCAAAAATCCTGACACCATGCTTCACAAGCTGGTTGTAGAAGGAGCGTGTCACGCTGTATATTGGTTTCTTATCAGGGATGCCCGGCGTGATGATGCGCACGTCAACTCCACGTTTGGCGGCAAGTGTCAGCGCATGGCTCATCTCATCGGTGATGATAAGGTAAGGAGTGATAAACCAGCAATAGCGCTGTGCCTTGTTTGCCATGCTGATATAGACATCCTCACCCACCTGCACGTTATCGAGAGGACTGTCTGCATATGGCTGGATAAAGCCGCTCTGCTTTGCCTCATAATCATAGTGCAGCAGATATTGCGATACATCCACCTCGCGCGGCACCTTGCGCTCTGATGCATTCCACATCTCGAGAAATGCGATGGTAAACGACTTGACAGCATCTCCCTCGAGCCTGATTCCCGTGTCCTTCCAGATTCCGTATGGGTGTGTCACGTTGAAGTACTCATTTGCCAGATTGTAGCCGCCGGTATATGCGATTTTTCCATCAATTACCGTGATTTTTCTATGGTCACGATTGTTCAAAAACATGTTAAAGGCCGGTGCAACCGGGTTGAACACCCTGCATTTGATGCCAAGCTTTTCCATCTTTTCCGAGAAATCCCTGTCTATGAAAAAGATTGAGCCCATATCATCATAAAACACCCTGACCTCGACTCCTGCCTGCACGCGCTCCGTGAGCACCTTCTGGATACGATGCCACGATTCCTTGTCCTCTATGGCGTGATACTCCATGAATATAAATTTCTCTGCCTTCGATAAATCGTGAAGCTGCGCTTCAAGTCCCTTTGATGCCTGGTCATAATATGTCACATCTGTGTTCTGATATACCGGATATAGTGCATTTTTTGCCAGATATGTTGAAATTCCCGCTGCCTGTGGCACCTTTTCATACATATCGGATAGTATGTCTGTATTTTCCGGCAGACATGGGAGAAGCATGGAATCCACCTCTTCAAACCTTGCACGCATCTTATGCGGTGCGCCGTTTAGTCCGACTAACAGGTAAAGCGACACTCCCATTATCGGAAATGCCAGTATCAGTATAATCCACGGTGTTGTCATGGATGCGGTCTGCTCACGATTGTACAGTCCGAGCACAAGTATGATTGCAAGGACGCTTGTGGTCGCATTTATCGCTGCCGCATATTCATTTAGCCTTGTAAACATATAGACCATGAAAACTGCCTGCAATAATATCGCAAGCGCTGAAAAAACCATTCTTTTTAAACCATTCTGTGTTTTTTTCGTTCCCTCGTAGGTTTTTTCCTTCATCTATTATGCCTCCATTATCTTACTGTCTGTAATACCAAAACTCTCGATACATTTTAGGCCCCTTACTCCACCTTGCTTATTTAAGAAGCCACTCAATTTCCTCTTTATAAGGAGGAATGGTCTTCTTCGCAGAGCCCTCCTCGCAAAGCCATGGTGTTTCCAGAATCTTTGGTACATTTGCAAAGGTCTCATCATGCACCAGACGGTGCAGTGTGTCATAGCCGATGGTTCCCTTGCCTATATTTGCATGCCTGTCCTTGTGTGCTCCGAGAGGATTTAAGCTGTCATTCACATGAAATGCCGCTATCTGCTCAAGCCCTATCACCCTGTCAAACTCTGCAAAAACATCATCATAATGGTTCACAATATCGTATCCCGCATCATTTACATGGCACGTATCAAAGCAGACACGAAGCCTTTCCTTCCTGTCCACTCCATCATAGATAGCCTTAAGCTCCTCGAAGGAACGGCCTATTTCACTGCCCTTTCCTGCCATCGTCTCAAGTGCGATAAACACATCGTCATCATTCTGATTGAGCACTGTGTTAAGTCCCTTTACAATCTGTGCAATTCCAGCCTGCTCACCGGCATTTACATGACTTCCGGGATGCAGCACCAGTATACGGCTCTTCATTGCCGCTGTCCTCACTATCTCCTTTTCCAGAAACTCCACTGCCAGCTCGTAAGTCTCAGGCTTTACAGTGTTTGCCAGATTTATGATGTATGGCGCGTGGACCACTATCTCATTTATCCCATGCTCATGTGCATATTCCCAGCCAGCGTCTATGTTGAGCTCTGAGATTTCCTTTCTTCTCGTGTTCTGCGGCGCTCCGGTGTAGAGCATAAACACATTCGCGCCATATGACGCTGCTTCCCTGGCTGATGCCAGAAACATATCTTTTCCTGCCATGCCTACGTGACAGCCTAATTTTATATCACTCATATTTTTCCTCTGTTTCATTGTATCTATGTATCTATTATGTCTACTATAACACTACATCCCTGATAACTCTATCTAAATATTCTAAATTTTTACTAAACATGGCAAAAGCCATTGACATAGTATTAAAAACTACATATACTATTCTTTGCAACCACATATATCAAAAGCATATAATTGCAATGTATGCGGTGCATAATTACAGTTAACCAATTTTTATAAGAAATACGAGGGTAAATATGTTTGAAATAATTGTTGACTCTGCGGCAAACATTCCTGCAGAGCTATGTAAAAAATTCAAGATCAAGGTGCTGTCATTTGTAAACCTTGTCAACGGAAAGGAAATGACCTGCTTTGAGCCTGACCTCACACCGGAACAGGAGCGGGCGAAGGGTAAGGAATACTATGATGCGATAAGAGAAGGTGCCGAGGTAAAGACAGGACTTATCAGCAGCGGAATCTTTGAGGATACCTTCAGGGAAATCATTGAGGCCGACAAGGATGTACTGTATTTCTCCCTCAGCAAAAACATAAGCGGCAACTACAACTCAGCCCGCGTCGCAGCCGACGCTGTCCTTGATGAGTGCGATAACGGCAGGAAAATCCGTCTGGTGGATTCATTAAATGCCTCCCTTGGACAGGGACTTCTCGCAATATACGCCAGCGAAATGCGTGAAAAGGGCATGAGCTTTGATGAGGTGGCTGACACGATAGAGACCTATCCTGCCAGATTAAACGGTGTGTTTACAGTGGGCAATTTAAAGTATCTTGCAAGAACCGGCAGATTAAGCGGAACCACCGCTTTGGTCGGCAACATGCTAAGCATCAAGCCTATCCTAAGGGGCAGCAAGGACGGATATATTGTACAGTTCAGAAAATGTCGTGGCCGAAAAGCCGTATTAAATGAGCTTGTCAATCTGTTATGCAACAACATCATAGACCCTGAAAATCAGATTATCGGAGTGGCACATGCAGACGCATATGAGGATTCGCTCTATGTGATTGAACAGATTAAAAAGCGCATAAAGGTGCGCGATGTGATAAATACCACCTATGATTTCTGCACCGGAAGCCATGTTGGCCCGGAAGCTTTAGCAGTGTTTTTCATGGGAAATGACAGAGAATTGGGAGCCTGAAATCAGGCTCCCTTTTTCACTTCTATCTCAAATTTTAAGCTGCAGCTTTCTTGCTTTCTGATTTCTCACAGAGCTTCTTCACACCCTGAATTGCAACAAGTACACCAAGGATGAGCAGTAATACTGCGAATATAAGCTGTAATGAATTTCCAAGGTCAAGTCCTACAGAGAATAATGCCTTTGTAAGCTTGTAGATTGTCATGCCAAGTGCAGTAAATGTAACTGCCATCATGAATACCATTGGAATCCAGAGCATGCAGCCCTGACGCTTTGTCTTCTTTAAGAATACTGCGCAGGCAACAAGTGCAAGTACTGATAAGAGCTGGTTAGCTGAACCAAACAGTGGCCAGATCTCTGCATAGCCTACCTTTGTAAGCATGAATGCAAGTACAAGTGTGATGATTGTTGCAAAGTATTTGTTTGTCATCAGCTTGACAAATGGACTCATATTGTCATCATCTGTGTCTGAATCAAGCCAGAACTCCTGGAATGACAGACGTCCGACTCTGGCTACTGAATCAAGTGATGTCAGAGCGAAGGCTGATACTGCAAGGTTGATCAGTGTGAACACAAGTGAGTGTGGTAAACCGATTACTGACAGGAAGTTTGCGATAGCTCCTGCGAAAATCTGTGGCTGTGTTGTAAGTCCCTGAGCTGCTGCCTCTCCCTTACCGAATGATGCTACTGCGATAAGTGCAAGGATTGCAAGCATACTCTCCATAAGCATGGCACCGAAGGAAACAGGAAGCATGTTCTTCTCATTCTTGATCTGCTTAGAAGCAGTACCTGATGATACAAGTGAATGGAAGCCTGAAACTGCACCACAGGCGATTGTTACGAATAAGATAGGGAACAGATACTGTGGGTTTCCGTTTGCATCAGGGATTGCAAATGCTGTGAAAGCCTCAAGGTTACAAGCAGGGTTTGCAACAAATACACCGATTACCGCACCTACGATCATGAAGATCAACAGGTAGCTGTTAAGGTAATCACGTGGCTGAAGCAGTGCCCATACAGGTGTAACGCTGGCAATAAGTATATATGCAAAGATGATAATGTGCCATACGCTAAGGTTTAAGTACATTG
Organism: Agathobacter sp.; assembly: GCF_977054825.1. NCBI lineage: Bacteria > Bacillati > Bacillota > Clostridia > Lachnospirales > Lachnospiraceae > Agathobacter > Agathobacter sp. The sequence goes on along the minus strand of NZ_CDRTEH010000022.1, from coordinate 19,842 downwards.
GGAAATTAAGTCCCAGTGCGATTGCTACTATAAGTAATGCGATTGCAACAAGTGTGTTAATCCATTTGTTGAACTTAGAGTATTTAAGGAAGAAACCAAGTGCAACTGCCTCTATGATGAAAAGCATTGATGTAGTTGCAACTGCTCCGTTGGCTACAACCTTTGTAACCTCGCCTGCTTTATCAGCAGCAAAGCCATTGAATGTTCCGGCTACGACATCTGCGAAAGCTGCAACAACAAGTATACAGAACAGCCAGCAGAATAACAGGAATAATTTCTTTCCTAATTTACCGATGTACTCCTCGATGATGTAACCGATTGTACGGCCCTTGTTCTTTACTGAAGCGTACATAGATGCAAAATCCTGAACAGCTCCAAAGAATACACCACCAATTAATATCCAAAGCAGAACCGGAAGCCATCCGAAAATAGCTGCCTGAATTGGTCCGTTGATTGGGCCTGCACCTGCGATAGATGCAAACTGGTGTCCGAATACTACGTTGGTATCGGCCGGTACATAGTCCACTCCATCCTCCATCTCGTAGGCAGGAGTCTTGGCATTTGGATCAATGCCCCATTTGTTTTGCAGATAACGGCCATATAATAAGTATGCTCCACCGAGCACAACAATGGCTATTACCATCATTAAGATTCCACTCATATTATTACCTCTTTCTTTTGTTTATCTTAATTTTATTTGTATATTATGTTTACTCTTTTTTTAACAAATTTCAATAAATATTTTATACATAATTTATTTTTTATTTCGGGAATTTTTGTTTAATTTACCAATCGGTTATAATAGGTATTCTTCCTTTTTATGCTGTCTTTGTCTCAGCAGCTTCTTCTGCTTTTTTAGCAGCCATTTTGTCCTTTAAAGCAAAGGCTCCGGCAAGCAGTGTGCCTGAGATTGAGTGCCATGTACATGACACTGCACAGATGATGGCTGATTCAGGTGTTGAAGCAAACTGTGCTGTAGTTGTGGCAAGGTTTGTGGCAAGACCGGCATTCTGCATACCAACCTCGATAGAGATGGTTCTCTTCTTGGCTGTGTTCATGCCTACCAGCCTTCCTGCACCATATCCGAGCAGATATCCAAGTCCGTTATGTAACAGAACTGCCGCAAAAATTACTGCTCCTGATGTAAAGAACTTTGAGCCCTGTGATGATACAACACCACCTACAACGAATGCCAGACCAAGCACCGCAATACCCGGCATAACCTTCTGAGCCTCGGCAAATGCCTTTTTCTTTCCAAGCAGATAGTTGAGTAAAAATCCAACTGCTACAGGAAGGATTACGGTCTCAATGATTGATACAAACATCGGAAGTGCCTTGATTGAGACATGTGTTCCGCTTGCAAGCAGTGATACCAGAAGCGGTGTCATAAATGGTGAGAGCAATGTGGAAACTGTTGTCATTCCGACTGAGAATGCCACATCACCACCACAGAGGTATGACATGATGTTTGAAGAAACACCACCGGGACAGCAGCCCACGAGGATCAGTCCAAGTGCGATTCCGTCTGGCAGATTCAAAGCCTTTGAGATACCAAATGCGAGAAACGGCATGATAAGATACTGTGCAATTGCACCTACACATATATCAAACGGTCTCTGTGCAAGTATCTTGAAATCCTGTGTCGTAAGTGTAAGTCCCATACTAAACATGATGATTCCGATAATGATTGACTGACATGTGAACTTGTTGGATACCGGATCCACAAACAGCATCTGGTTTACCCATGCCATCAGATTCGGAACCAAAAATGTGACTACGGCGATTGCTATGACAACTATCGATGTGTAGTCTGATAAAAATTTACTTACTTTTTGTAATGCTTTCATTGTAAGCCTCCTTAACATTTTTCTGCTCACTAAAACTCTTTTATGGAATTAAAAAATCCCTTTCCAGATTGTCATAATCTGAAAAGGGACGAAATAATCCGCGTTACCACCCTGATTCCACAGTGTATTACTGTGACACTCTGCATACCAGCATATGCTTTCCATATAACGGTGGACACCGGCGAGGTTTACAGACATGCTTAATGCTTTCAACCCGCTTCTTAGAGAGGATATTCCTATCTGACCATTGCCTGTTCGCACCGCCCACAGGCTCTCTGAAAATAAATACAGACCGGACTTTGTTCTCATCAACGAATTTTGGTGAACATATTTAATTAACTCTTGTTTTGTATTATAGTCCTCTGACACTATATGTCAAGAGAATGATACAAATTTGTACTATAACATTTATTTATGGTTTTTATTCATGCGATTTATTCTTATTATTATTCGTAATCTTTGTTGCTGTACTCATCATTCCATGACTGCTGTTGTGATGTACCGTAGGAATTTTGAGCATCCCCGCCCTGGGCTGTGCCATACGGATTCTGGCCATACTGCTGATTTGCTCCGTTTCCGTACATGTTCTGACCGTACTGCTGATTTGCTCCGTTTCCGTACATGTTCTGGCCGTACTGCTGATTTGCTCCGTTTCCGTACATGTTCTGGCCGTACTGCTGGTTTGCTCCGTTTCCGTACATGTTCTGGCCGTACTGCTGGTTTGCTCCGTTTCCGTACATGTTCTGGCCATACTGCTGATTTGCGCCATTTCCGTACATGTTCTGGCCGTACTGCTGGTTTGCTCCGTTTCCGTACATGTTCTGACCATACTGCTGACCGTATCCGTTTGAACCGTATGGGTTATAGTAGTTATTATTACTATTGTATCCATCTCCCACATAAACAATGTTTTTGTTGAAGGCAATAATACAGACAAAAATCACATTGAGGAATATAAGTCCGCAGGCAAATCCTGCTCCCTTGCCAAACGCATGTGACAGTCCGACACAGCAGAGGATATTCATAACCGCTGCCGCAATCATTGCTGCAATAATCAGAATAACTGCAAATATCAGCATGCCCATGTGATTTCCGATGCTGCTTCCACCATATCCATAGGTAGAATCATAATACGATCCCATATAACCGGATGTCATAACAGAAAGTCCTGATGCAATAATCTCATAAAACAATAAAATACATCCTGCTATACTTGCGATACATGCCACAAGATATCCCCAGAACAGCTTCTTTTTCCCTGCAATCTTGAATTTTACATATGAGCTGTAAAACGGTACAATAGCCGCCCAGCCGGGCTCCCCTGCCTTTGCATACATGATCCATGATGCAATAATTGTCAGTACTATAACTGCCAGATTGATAAACGACTCAAAGCCGTCAATCATATTCATAATAGTATAATATGTGCTCATTTTTTCTCCCTTTCATAACCAAAGTTTGTTTGTTATTCAAAGTATACATCACCATAGGTCAGAGTGCAATATTTAAAAAGCTTTTCATACTTTTCTTACACTGCTTTTTGCACCCTTGACAAATCCCTTCCCAAACGGCTATAATATCGTCAATTGAAGCACAATTACATTTCAACAGGCTTTGATGGGAACAAGTACGTTTCTGCTATACTTACAGAGAGCTGCCGGCAGGTGAGAGGCGCAAGGAAAACAGATTTGGAATACATCCCGGAGCTTTGCACCGAACGTCATACCGGATGGTTATATCACCGGTTCGATTAATAAGCTGCAACGTATTGGCACACGTTATAGTGCCGGAGTGTTAGCAGAATCGGCTATTTTCACTATATATATCGAATATATGTCGAATAATGTGTGACAACTCACGGAGGCATTCCTGTGCGAGCAGGATGCAAATTAAGGTGGTAACGCGAGAAATCCCCCTCGTCCTTAAATGGATGATGGGGATATTTTATTTTTTAGAATACAAATTCAACTTATCAGGAGGAAAATCATGACAATTTATGACGAATTAGTTGCCCGCGGTCTTATCGCGCAGGTAACAGACGAAAAAGAAATCAAAGAGCTTATAAACAACGGAAAGGCTACCTTCTACATCGGCTTTGATCCTACAGCAGACAGCCTTCACGTTGGACACTTCATGGCTCTTTGCCTTATGAAGAGACTTCAGATGGCAGGAAACAAGCCTATCGTGCTTATCGGTGGAGGTACAGCACAGATCGGTGATCCATCAGGACGTACAGATATGCGCCAGATGATGACAACAGAGACTATCAACCACAACGTAGAGTGCTTCAAGAAACAGATGAGCCGCTTCATCGACTTTGGCGAGGGAAAGGCTATCATGGTAAACAACGCTGACTGGCTGATGGACTTAAATTACGTGGACGTGCTCCGCGAGGTTGGTGCTCATTTCTCAGTAAACCGTATGCTTACAGCTGAGTGCTACAAGCAGCGTATGGAAAAGGGTCTTTCCTTCCTTGAGTTCAACTACATGATCATGCAGAGCTACGATTTCTACACACTTTTCCAGAAATACGGCTGCAACATGGAGTTCGGTGGAGACGACCAGTGGAGCAATATGCTCGGTGGAACAGAGCTCATCAGACGTAAGCTCGGAAAAGATGCATACGCTATGACAATCAACCTGCTCCTAAACTCTGAGGGCAAGAAAATGGGCAAGACACAGTCAGGTGCAGTATGGCTTGATCCTAACAAGACAACACCTTTCGAGTTCTTCCAGTACTGGAGAAACGTTTCTGATGCCGATGTCCTTAAATGTATCAGAATGCTCACCTTCCTTCCTCTCGAGGAGATTGACAAGATGGAAAGCTGGGAGGGCGCACAGCTCAATGAAGCTAAGGAAATCCTGGCATTCGAGCTCACAAAGCTTGTTCACGGTGAAGAGGAAGCCACAAAGGCTAAAGAGGCAAGCCATGCTCTTTTCGCAGGCGGCGCCAACAACGCAAATATGCCTACCATTACCGTTACAGCTGAGGACTTCCCTGAAGGAGATCTTGATATCATCTCTGTTCTAGTAAAAGCAGGTCTTTGCGATTCAAGAGGAGACGGCCGCAGAAATATCCAACAGGGCGGTGTTTCCGTTGCAGACGAGAAGGTAACTGATATCTCTACAAAATACACTCTCGACGATTTCAAGGGCGAGGGACTTATTATCAGACGTGGTAAAAAGAAATTTGCCAAGGTTATAGCTGAATAGACAGAGAATCCCCGGTAGTAACTACCGGGGATTTTTACTTTCAGCCATATTTTATTTTGAAAATTCATTTGCAGGAAATTCATATGGCACAAATTTACTGCTACATGTAACCGTGTAATCAGCTTCCCCCGAAACAGTTTTTTGTTCTGTGCCAACACCATCTCCACAAATCCAGTATGAACCATCATTTTTTTCTATTACGGTATTCATCATTTCGGCAGGATATTCCCCATCAAACCCGGAAAGGCTGTACTTGTCCGAATTATATTGTAATCTGCCGGTCCATACCATTATTACATCAGATGCAACCTTAGTCGGTGTCTTTACGACAAGACTGTCTGCTATTCCACAGTTGTCAGCCGGATTGTATCCCCAGGTCCATACTGTCCCATCATTTAACAGTGCCGCATGAAATATACCACCTGTTACCAAAACAGCATTATCAAGGATTTTTTCCGGCTTCTTTATAAATGACACCGCATAATTCTCAAATGTCATGCTCTCATATGTAGTGCCCCAGGTCCATACAGAACCATCATTTTTGATAGCAATAATGTCAAACTTACCGCACCTTGCATATCTCACATCTTCCATGATAAGATACGGTGTATCCACATAATAATTATTATCAAAAAGCTTCGCTGTCTTATCATAGCCATATCTCTTACTGAATTCCTCAGTACCTTTTCCTGCATGTCCAAATGCATATAGCTTATTATCCTTTGTAAGATAAATCGCAAAACCTTCTCTGGAATAATCTACATGCACAATATTTTCTGCAATTTTTACCTTTTCATTATGTACATCATAGTCACGCGTTCCCTGTGCAAGCTGTCCCCAGTCATTGTTTCCACATCCCCACAAAACATTGTTTTCATCTATGGTGTACAGATTTCCCGGATCACCTGTATTTGTAATATAATGATCTGAAATGTTGATGGAAATATCCATAATTTTTTCCACACCGTTCGCATCATTTTGCTCTGTTCCCACAGCAGACTTATTACTGTTCCCCAGCTTATCATTACTGTTAAAATACATATCGCAGATGACTGCGATAATGCATAAAACCACAAGAAAGGTTACTATATTTTTCTGAACATTTTTATTCTTTAACATAATATTCCCCGTACTAAATTAACCTTTACTATTTTTAAGAACATCTTCAATAGCATCGAATGCTTTTTTTGCGAAATTAATTTTATTATCAGATATCAGTTCACCGTCTTCCGAAATCTTTATCTCTGCTATAATCAGATCGTTATCCTCGGTTTTTTCTGTACCACCACCTATATTCGTCCATACAATATCTATATCACTTGAATCCACATTACCTTGTGTTTCTACCTCATACCGTACTCCATCAAAAAATGCTGCTTCCGATTCTGCACTTACAATTAGTGCATTATTAAGCTGATATACAACAACCGAATTATAGCCCTCCTTAGAACTCGCTAACACAACCTCACTCTCTATCGAGTTCTGAGTATATTTTTTGCTATTTTCTGCATTCTGTTTATAAAAAAATATCACACTTTCCAAAATCGCCAGTACTACAATGGTTATAATAATTACTTTTTTATTCATCATATAATAAATATAGTTGATATTATGACCATCTCTCTTCTCCATGTAAAAAATACGGTTTTAGATGTAATTTTTTCCACTTTAATATAGTAATATCTGTACCTTAAACATATTATTATCCGTTGAAATATTCATTACCCCATTATATTTACTGACAGCATTTTTTACAGAACATAAGCCCATTCCATGATTTTCTTTATCTGCTTTTGTTGTGACCGGATTTCCATTAGTATCCTTTTTTATGTCTCCTGAAAACGGATTAGAAATCCTGATAAGCAGGCCTTTCTTTCTGTATACCAGATCTACATTAACCTCTCTTTTACTAACATCATCAAGTTTGCAGACTGCTTCAATTGAATTATCAAGACAATTGCCAAGTATTACACAAATATCCGCATCATTAAATTTAAGTTTCTGTGGAATTTCAATACGTAAATTCAGCTTTATGTCTGATTTCTCCATAACAGATTTTTTGTAATTTAAAAGAGTATCAACTACTATATTTCCGGTATTAATTTCTGAATTATTTTTCAGATAATTCTCTCCATTTAATATGTCATCAATATAGTCTATTGCACCTTCAAACTCTTTTCGCACCGCGTACTCTCTTATACACATTAAATGATTTTCAATGTCATGCTTGAGCTTTCTGATATTTAAATTTGCCACTTCCCGCTCCTGAAGCTGCTCTTTACACAATTCTATTTCTTTATCAAAAATTGCCTGTTGTTTCTTTAACTCCAGCTTCTCCGCCAATTCCTCATATATCTTAAATATCATAAAATTTAACACTAAGATTATTCCTGATGAAATCAGACAAAAAACAGCAGCATTTTTATCATCTGATTTTTCGCAAAGCATAAAAAGAGTATTCAAAATAAAAATACTTCCCATAGGTATAGAAAACAACATACACCAATATGAAAATGGAATTTTCCTCTTCAAGCTGCTGTGTTTCAATGCTTTCAACACTCTTAATATGGTAAGCAATACGAGTTTTGATATGAGTGAACCAGCTATCTGATATTGTGTATATCTTATATCTAAAAAAATAAATACCAGACCAACAACAACCTCTGATATCATCCCCAGTAAATTGATAATTACTACGCATACTATTTTTTTAATTATGCTTCCATAATAAAGCAGTATACAAAAAAACAGGCTTGTAGCGATTTCTAATATAAGAAGCAAAAATGGCTGTGCAATATACTCAGTCCCGCAAATATCCACCGCTAAAAATACTATCCAGACAATCAATGAAAATGAAAAAGGCAAATCTTTTTTTACAAAGAATATCCCCATTGCCTCTTTTATTATCACCAAAAATAAACTTGTTGAAATCAAATAAAATAATATTTCATTCATCTAAAAAATCTCCCACAAGCAGATTATTATATTGTTCCCTGATCTTTTTTTGCCGGTCTTCACTGATCTGTAAAACCGTACCATCACGCAAAGTAACATGAGAGAAGCTTATCTTACATATAAATCTGTAATTTACCAGATATGACTGGTGAATTCTCAGAAACGGAATTTTACTATCGCCTAATTGTTTCTCAACATAATTAAGCTTTCCATAAAATTTATCTTTTCCGTCCATATGTATTATATTGATAAGTCTTCCTGAGCTTTCAAAATATGAGATGTTATTTATCGGTATCTTACAATCCGCTTTATTAAAACGATATTCAAAATATGTTTCATCATTAAGTATCCGCTCGTAGGCTTTATTAAAATACACTTCAAAAATATAATCATCCACCGGTTTTTTTATAAACCTAAATGGCTCTACTTCAAACAACTCAATAAAATAATTGTCATATGCGGAAATGTATATCAAAATTGCATCCGCATCATTTTCCCTGATTTTTCGCGCAACTTCTATACCATTAATCCTGACCATTTCAATATCCAGATATAACAGCTCATATTTATTTTTCCCGAATGCTATATCGTCCCATAACTCACTTCCGTCAGAAAAAACTTCTATATTCATTTTTATCATCTGCTTTTTAGAAATCTGTAAAAGCATTGCTTCTATTTTTGACGCAAAGACTAAATCATCATCACATATCGCTATATTTATCAAAGTGTTTTCTTCCTTTACTGTTTTGTTGATGCTATGTTTATTTTCAATTATAGCCTATTATCCATCATTTATATATATTAAACCCTACTTTTTCCTCATCTTCCCTTGACTTCTTATTAATAAGTTAATATAATTTATCTAATTGATACATCAACGCTTTAAAGCGCTGACAAAAGGAGGAATTATCATGAAAAAGAGATCTAAAATTTTAGCTTCACTTGTTCTTGCAGGAACAATGGTACTTGGACTTGCCGGATGTGGAGATTCCGGTTCAGCAAACGGTGGCACACAGTCAGGTAAGAAATCCGGTGCCAAATATCAGATAGGTATCTGCCAGCTCGTACAGCACGAGGCTCTCGATGCCGCTACAAAGGGCTTTGAGGACGCATTAAAGGACAAGCTCGGAGACGATGTATCCTTTGACGAGCAGAATGCCGCAGGAGATGCATCTACATGCTCTACAATCTGCACCAAGTTCGTCACAAACGACTATGACCTTATCCTTGGAAATGCTACAGCAGCTCTTCAGGCCGCTTCAGCAGCTACAGACTCTATTCCGATTCTCGGAACATCTATCACAGACTACGCTACAGCTCTTGATATGTCAGACTGGTCAGGCACTACAGGAAAGAATATTTCAGGTACTACAGACCTCGCTCCACTCGATGAGCAGGCTAAATGCATCAAGGAGCTCTTCCCGGATGCAAAGAACATCGGTATCATCTACTGCTCATCTGAGCCAAACAGTATCTACCAGTCAACAACTATTACCAAATACCTTGAGGACGAGGGATACACTGTAAAAGAGTACACATTCTCTGATTCAAACGATGTTGCTGCAGTAACACAGAGCGCATGTGATGCATCTGATGCAATCTACATCCCAACTGACAACACAGCAGCTTCATGTACAGAGGCTATCAACAATGTAGCTTCACAGGCTAAGACACCTATCTTCGCAGGCGAGGAAGGAATCGCTAAGGGCTGTGGTGTTGCTACACTTTCTATCAGCTACTATGACCTTGGATACACAACAGGTGAGATGGCTTACGATATCCTTGTAAACGGTACAGACATCAAAACTATGGAGGTTAAAACAGCTCCTAAGTTCACTAAGGAGTACCTCCCGGATCGCGCCAAGGAGCTTGGAATCACAGTTCCTGACGGCTATGAGGAAATCTCAGCTGAATAAACAGCTGCACTATGGAGGTATTTAATAAAATGATTCTAATGAATTATTTTGCAACCTTAAATCCGGTTGCATTCACCAATGCCCTTCCGGGCAATATAGCCCAGGGTCTGATATGGGGTATCATGGCACTAGGTGTTTACATCACCTTCAGACTGCTGGACTTCGCAGATCTGACGGTTGATGGCTCATTTGCAACAGGTGGTGCCGTAACCGTTATGATGACGATTAACGGCTACAATATCTGGGTTTCACTGCTTTGCGCATGTATTGCCGGTCTGCTCGCAGGACTTTGCACAGGTCTCTTACATACAAAGCTCGGCATTCCTCCGATTCTGGCAGGAATCCTTACACAGATAGCGCTCTACTCTATCAACTTAAATATCATGCAGCGTCACGCCAACCAGGCACTTAGCGCAGATAAATATAATCTGGTGCTTTCATCACGAAACCTGACACATGCGATAATTGTCGGTGTGATTTTCTCGGTTGTTATTATCGCGGTGCTTTACTGGTATTTCGGAACAGAGCAGGGCTCTGCTATCCGTGCCACAGGCTGCAACCCTGCAATGAGCAAGGCTCAGGGTATCAACATCGACAACATGAAGCTCATCGGTCTTGCGCTTTCAAATGCAATTGTAGCGCTCTCAGGCGGCCTGCTTTCACAGTACTCAGGCTTTTCCGATGTAAACATGGGCCGTGGTGGAATCGTCATCGGTCTTGCCGCAGTTATCATCGGTGAGGTGCTCGGCGATGCAATCCTCGGAAAGCACATGAATTTCATGGGAAGACTTATCTTTGTCATATTTGGTGGAATTGTTTACTACATTGTAATCGGAATCGTTCTGTGGCTGCAGATGCCAAGTGATGACTTAAAGCTCTTCACTGCAATCATCGTGGCAATTTTCCTTGCGGTGCCTTACCTGAAGGGCAAGAGCAAGGCCTCCTTCAAAAAGGCCGGCAAGCGCTCTGCCGCAGCACTTAATGCAAAGGAGGGCAAATAAATGCTAGAGATTAGAAACGTACATAAAACCTTCAATCCGGGCACAATCAATGAAAAGCATGCCCTAAATGGTGTAAACCTGAAGCTTGAGGAGGGTGATTTCGTCACTGTTATCGGTGGAAACGGCGCCGGTAAATCGACCATGCTCAATGCCGTTGCCGGCACATGGCCTGTTGACGAGGGCTCAATTCTCATCGACGGGGTGGATGTCACAGGACTCCCTGAGTTCAAGCGTGCATCATTTCTGGGACGTGTGTTCCAGGATCCAATGACAGGAACTACCGCAACCATGCAGATTGATGAAAACCTCGCACTTGCAGCGCGCCGCGGAAAGCGCCGTGGTCTTGGCTGGGGTATCACAAAGGCTGAAAAAGAGCGTTTCCACGAGCTTTTAAAGGAGCTTGACCTGGGACTCGAGGATCGAATGACCTCAAAGGTTGGTCTGCTCTCAGGTGGACAGCGTCAGGCTGTTACACTGCTCATGGCTTCACTCCAGAAGCCGAAGGTGTTGCTTTTGGATGAGCACACCGCTGCTCTCGACCCTAAGACAGCCGCAAAGGTACTCGCTCTCACAGACAAAATCATCAAGGACAACAGCCTGACAGCCATGATGGTCACACACAACATGCGTGATGCCATCGCTCACGGCAACAGACTTATCATGATGAATAACGGACAGGTTGTCCTTAATATCTCAGGCGAGGAAAAGAAAAACCTCACTGTGGAGGATCTGCTCATGAAGTTTGAGGAGGTTTCCGGCGAGGAATTTGCTTCTGATAAGGCTTTGCTTGGATAGACATATCTATATAATAAAAAAAATTTGCAGCTCGTGTGGAGCTGCAAATTTTTTGTTATATACTTTTTATACCAGTTCTCCCACCGGCTTAATCATATCAGCCTTGATAAAGCCCTTTATGATCAGATACTGCTCTATCGTCTTCACACAGTTTTCCACACCGACACGCTCACTGTTTAGTGTCAGGTCGTAGTTCACCGGATTTGTCCAGTAGTTTCCGTGTGTATAGTACTTGTAATAGTCTGCCCTGAACTTATCTGTTCTCTCAATTGTGGCATTTGCCACCTCAGGTGTCACGCCCATATTGGCTATGGTACGCTCCACACAGAATGCACGCGGTGCCTCAATATATATGCTCACCACATTTGGGCGGTTCTTTAATACATAGTCTGCGCATTTTCCTACTATGACGCAGGATTCCTTGTCTGCGAGCTCGTTGATAATCTGGCTCTGATACTCAAAGAGCCTGTCATCTGATTTGAACTTCTCATTTCTTGATATATATCCCTTTGCTCTTGGAAGTCCTCTCAAAAAGCTCGTAAATCCGCCCTCCTCACGCAGCTTCTCGTTTACCTCCTGAAACACATTCTCGTCAAGTCCGCTCAGCTGACTGGCAAGAGTCAGGATACGGTTCTCATAACAGTGTATTCCAAGCTCTTTAGCCAGCTGTGATGCTATTGCTTTTCCGCCTGTTCCAAAGCCTCTGGCAAAGGTTACTACAAAATTATCCATTTATCATTTCCTCCTTATGAATGCCAACCATATCTAGCCTGCCAGATATCTGCTTAAGAATTCTCTTGTTCTTGGATTCTTAGGATTTGTAAACAGCTCTGCCGGTGCTGCATCCTCTGCCACATATCCTGAGTCCATGAAAATAGTTCTTGTAGAAACATCTCTGGCAAATGCCATCTCATGTGTGACGATTATCATCGTAAGTCCTGTCCTCGCGAGGTCCTTCATGACATTTAACACCTCTCCGACCATCTCAGGGTCAAGCGCCGATGTAGGCTCATCAAACAAAAGCACCTCCGGGTTCATACAGAGTGACCTTGCAATGGCAACTCGCTGCTTCTGTCCTCCTGAGAGCTGCGATGGCTTTGCATTGATATAAGGAGCCATGCCGACTGCCTTCAGATGTGTGATTGCCCTGTCAAAAGCCTCCTGCTTTGGCAGATGAAGCACCCTTCTTGTGCAAAGCATACAGTTCTGGAGCACTGTCATATTGTTGAACAAATTAAAGGACTGGAACACCATTCCCACCTTTGAACGGTAATCATTGATATCCTTTTGTACATTTCTGACCTCTTTATCGTGATATAAAATCTTTCCTGAGGTCTGTTTCTCAAGCTTGTTGATGCACCGAAGCAGTGTTGATTTTCCCGAGCCTGATGAGCCCACAATACAGATGACCTCGCCGGAATGCACATCAATATCAATCTTTCTAAGTACCTCATGATCACCAAATGATTTGCTTAAATCCTTAATTGAAATTACTGTCTCACTCATATTGTGCCTCCTATTCATTGTCCATGTACTCAACTGCGAGTGCATAGTCTGTCTTACCCTGCAGCTTCTTTTCAATCAGCTTGAAGAGCTTATCAAATACAAAGCACAGTACAAAGTAAATTACTGCGATGACCAGATATGACTCAAAGTACTTGTAGTAGTTTCCACCGACTGTCTTGGCAGCCATGAAAAGCTCCTGCACAGCGATAACATTGAGCACTGATGTCATCTTCAGATTTAAAAGGAATGTATTTGCCATCTCTGGGATGATGTTCTTGAATGCCTGCGGCAAAACTACATAGAGCATTGTCTTAAACGGTGACATTCCCATGGCCCATGCGCCCTCGCGCTGTCCCATATCTATTGAACCGATTCCTGCTCGGACTGTCTCTCCCATGTAGGCACCTGTATTTAATACCGTTACGAGAATACCTGCAAATACAGGTGTCAGGTTTTCATAGCCCATCTGACGTATTCCATAGTACACAATCATCGCCTGAACTATCATTGGTGTATCCCTGAATACCTCAACATAAATTGTAAATATCACCTTTACTATACGGATGAGAACCTTTTTTACGATGTTGTCACCATCGTTAAGCTTTACATCATTTACTATGCCTACGATATATCCCAGTACGAAGCCAAGCAACGTACCAACTACCGATATGTACAGCGTAAGCCAGGTTCCTTTGATAAACATGCTTGAATATTTCTGCGCCAGAAATACCATCCATTCTAACGAATTACTTGGATTACTTATTATCATACTGCTACCTCACTTTTATCTCTCTAATCCCCAGCTTACGCCGGTTTTATCAGACTATTGTGGGATGATGCGATATGACATCATCCCACAGGCCTTCATCTTTTCGTGAATCAAATAAATCCCTAATAACTAGTTGGCTGCCGGCTGCTGTGTCAGAACCTGATCCATCAGCTCATCCATCTTTGCCTTGTCACTCCAGCCGATTGCATTCATGGCGTCCTGGATTTTATCCCTGAGTGCTGTATCATCCTTTCTTGTTGCGATACATACATTTACCATCTCATCATCACCTGTGAAGGTATCATTCTCATCAAGCTCGATAATCTGTAAATCATCGTTTGTCAGTGCTGCTGACTCGGCTGTCGGAACATCGATTACACATACATCTGCGCTGCCGTTTGATATTGCGAGGAAGCACTCTGATGTAGTCTCAAAGTTTCCTGACTGCTCAGCACCCTTTATCTGGTCTAAAAGTGGAATCCAGCCTGTTCCAAGCTGTGTAGTTACTTTACAGCCTGTATCTGCGAGATCTGAAAGACCCTTTACATTTGAATACTTGCCGCCCTTCTTAACAACGATACAGTTGTTTCTATAATAATAAGGCTCTGTGAATGTGTATGATGCTTCTCTTTCCTTTGTCTTGCCCATACCTGCGATGATACAGTCATAATCTCCTGCATCGAGTGAAATACCGATTGATGACCACTCAACCTTATGTACCTCAAGGTCCATTCCCATCTGGTCTGCAAGCTTCTGTGCCACTGCTACATCATAGCCGTATGCGTAGTAATCAGAGCCTGCTATCTTGACTGCCTTGCTGCCATCCGGTGTAGTATCTGTATCCTGTGTCCAGTTGAATGGTGCATATGCACATTCCATACCAACCTTTAAAACCTTCTTTGATGAGCTGTCTGCTGCGGAGCTATCTGAAGCAGCTCCTCCTGAGGATGAACCACATCCAAACAATGTTGTAGCTGCCATTACACCTGTCAATACTAATGCTGCAAATCTCTTACTTTTCTTCATCATAATCTTTTCCTCCTTGATTATCGAAATGTAAAAAGGCGCCGGAGTATTTTCTCCAGCGCCTTTGCTTAGTTCGTATAATAAACTTAATGAAGCAGCTTTGCAATGTTAATTTTGCACAATTTGTTTGTGCATTTTTACAGTAACTAATTAAACATAAGCCTTTTTACAAGAATACAGTTAACTACATCCAGGTATTCCATCGAGTCATCAAGGCTGATTTCCAGTATTTCCTCTATCTTTTTCAGACGGTATTGCAGGGAATTGCGATGAACGTACATCATCTGTGCCGTTTTTCCGACATTGAAGCCACACATGTAGTAATTGAGCAGCGTATCTATGAGAAACGAGCCGTTTGCATTATCATACATCTCAAGCCGCTTTAGCTTCTCGTTGCAATAATCCATGATTTCCTGCTGATTGCCGCTGTTGAACATATACTTGTATATGCCCATGGAGCTTGCACTGAGTACCTTCTTGTTGGTCGGATTGGGTAAAATATCCTTTTTGGGGATGAGATTTTTCGCCTCCTGATAGCTCTTGCCAAAATCCGCAGGCTTCCTGTATGCCGCACCGAGTATGCATGTGCTGTGAATGAGCCCCGCAAATGGTGCACGGCTGTCTAAGTCCCCAAGTATCCTTTCAATCTGACGCTCCGTCTCCATATCCTTTGTCTCCTCAAAAAGAAGCACAAATTTGTTCAAAAACCTCATATACATAGGCCTTTTCTTCATATGGATAACCTCGCGGTTCAGACAGTCGGTATAGTATGTATATGTGTGCTCGTCCTGCTCCAGATTCACTCCGTATTTGCGGTCTATCACGATGATTCCCACCCTGTACGGCCTGTCAAAGGTCAGACCAAGCTGCGCAGAAATCTTCTCGATATACTTATCATTTACCTCGTATCCAAAGAGCAGATTGTACAGATAGTCCCCGGTCCTTTTATTATCCACACTGGTCTCTAAAAGCAGCTCTCCGACGCTCTGCGCAATATCAACAAAGGTGGCTCCCTCCCACCGGATATAAAACAGCGGCAGCTTGAGCTCATCAGCCTTGTCCTTCATCCTCTGTGGGGTCTCTTCCCTGTCCTCCACAACCGAAATCGCAAAGCCCGATATACCAAGCTCATTCAGCTCAACCATGGCATCATATGCCTCGTCCATGGAAAATCTCTTGTAATCTACCACAAGCAGCGCAAAGTTGCCCGGATTCATATGATCCTTATAAGGCTTTGTCTGCACCAGATAAGTCCATGACACCATCCTATCAAGCCCTGCCGCTCCTGCCACAAGCTCCATTCCGTCCATTTGTAAATTGTTAACATCCCTGCATGAAATCATCTGTATCTCCCTGATATTTTAAGCTCCGGTAACTATCCCAAGCCGTTTCAAACTACTTATACCCGCAGCCGCTTCGCCCCGGCATATCCTCTCCGTGCACATATCTGGCATTGAACTCCATATTTATCTCGCGAAGCTCCTTCTTTCCGTCAATATAGTCCTGATACATCTCGGCAAGCCCCGACATGCAGCCATCGCAGGTGGCCTCGATATTGCCAAGCGACTCAGCCACAATTGCCTCGCGCTCCTCTTTTGTTGTCTCACTGATTAAATATCCCATTTTGTATGTTTCCTTTTCGTATAATGCATAAAAATTACCGTGATTTCCAGCTGTTCACATATTAAAAGCCCAGATTTTCATCCACAAGAATAATCTGGAAACGCCCCTTCACCTTTGAAAAGCGTGTGGTCAGAATCTGACAGCAGATACACTGCGGGCTCTTGCAGTCAAAGCAGGTGCCGTTCTTGGAGCAAGGTGTGTCGATGCCAAAGCGCTGTGCGTTGATAGGCGCTGCCTCATTTCTCGCACGGCTCATAGCGTCTGCCTCGGTCTTTACGACCTTGTTCATACCCACTATAAGAAGCACATGCTTCGGTCCGTAAGCATACGCCGCCACGCGGTTTGCATTTCCGTCTATATTGATAAATACGCCATCCTCGCTCATCGCATTGACACTTCCAAGGAAATAATCCGATGTAAATGCCTTTAACGCTATCTCCTGCTTCTCCTCCTGCGTAGACACCTTGTCCCTGTCATAAAACTGATATTCTCCGTTTGAGAGAGCCTCATACAGACCACATTCCTTCACCGATGTGGCACCGCCCATATTGATTGAGCTGCCCTTTGGAATCAGCTCCAGAGCCTTCTTAACAGCCTCCTCCTTTGTCTCTACATAATAGGCCTCCATGTTGCGCGACTCAAGCGCAGCCACAAGGCGCTTTCCCAGTAATTCGTTTCTCATTTTTCTTACGTCCATAGTGTAAACCTCTTTTCATGCTTATTGCCAATTCCCATTTGTGCAATTAGCTGTATTAATTGTTGTTATTATACTACTTTACAGGGGGTGTCTGCAATTTATTCGGGAATAAATGATTGTACTTTTCATTCTAATAGAAAAAAGTGTACAACAAAAAGAGCCCTTTCGAGCTCTTCCTGCTTTGTACAACATTAAATTGTAGATGATTACTGTAAGAGTGAAAGTACACCCTGTGTAGACTGATTTGCCTGTGCAAGCATAGACTGTCCAGCCTGAGCAAGAATGTTGTTCTTGCTGTAGTTAACCATCTCAGAAGCCATATCTGTATCACGAATACGAGACTCAGCTGTTGTGGTATTCTCAACTACATTGTCGAGGTTGTTGATTGTGTGCTCAAGACGGTTCTGAACAGCACCGAGTGATGAACGCTGTGAAGATACCTTTGAGATTGCATCTGAGATAGCATCTACTGCGTATGTTGCAGCATTACCAGAATCATCCATGATACTTAATCCCTTAATACCTAAGCTTGCAGAATCCATTGAATCGATTTCTACGTTAATCTTATTTGTCATGTCAGCGTCTGCACCTACATGAAGGTTGAATGATAAAGTATTTGCTACAGTAGCATATCCTTTATGAATTGTATACGTTGTTTTTCCATCTGCTGTAACAGCATCTTCAACTGTTGCTTTAGAATCAACAGTACCAATATTATTAGCACTTCCTAATTCCGTCTTAATCATACTCTCGGCAACACCTTTAGTAATAATAGATGAATTGTCATCATCAATATTATCAGATCCCTGGGTTCCATCCGCTTTTTTTTCATCAGTCATTACGGTATATTCTTTACCAGCAACAGTTACCTTAGAACCAGCCTTAACTAAATCCTTTAATTCAGTAACAGTTGCATTATCTGTTCCTGTTCCACCTAATTCCTGTTTCTTTAAAGCAGTTGTTGTTCCTGCTTTACAAATTGTTGTACCCGAATCAGCCTTTATTATGTCATACGCATTACCATCAATTGTAACAGAAACCGTTCCATTTGCAGCCGGTGCTTCTATCTTATCCTTTGCATCTGCAAGTGTAGATCCTATGGTGTATTCTTTACCACCAATAGTAACCTTATCTCCATCTTCAAGCTCATCCATTACAAAAGTAGCAGACTTTGCACTATCTGTAAGAGTTCCCTTAAGACCTGCATCATGTCCATTCATATAAACATTCTTTGTAGATGCCTTGTCACCCTTTAAAAGATATGTCTCATTGAACTTTGTTGTCTCAGATACACGATCAATCTCTGTTGTGAGCTGGTCAATCTCGTCCTGGATAGCCTGACGGTCTGAATCCTTTGAGTTTGTACCATTGGCAGCCTGTGTTGCAAGTTCGTTCATTCTCTGGAGCATTGAGTGAACCTCTGTAAGAGCCCCCTCAGCTGTCTGTACAGAAGAAACGCCATCCTCAGCATTTGTTGAAGCACGATCAAGTCCACGAATCTGCTTTCTCATCTTCTCTGAAATTGTGAGTCCAGCTGCATCATCTGCTGCACGGTTAATCTTGTAACCTGATGAAAGCTTCTCTGTGCTCTTTGACTGTGCGCTTGTTGTTACGTTGAGCATTCTGTTGGCATTTGCTGCCTGCATGTTGTGTTGTACTACCATAATATAATCCTCCTTGTCCCACGTTCATGGGTTATTATGTTTGACCTCTGGAAATCCTTTTCCCGAGGGTTTTGCAGCTGCTTTGTGTATATTTTATTTAGGCAGTTGCGGTTTTCTATAACAAGCGGCTTCCCGGGTGTGGCTTGCGCCACAGCCGCCTATTAACTTATTGTGTTATGCTTACTTACCTGTTTCAGACTTAGTTGATTTTGCCTTTTTCTGTCTTTCATTCCAGATAATCTTTTTGATTTCATGCTGTGCTTCCTCTGAAATCTTTGGCTCCGGATAATATGTATCTTTTCTCTTCTCAGGATTCGGATCGTTGTTCGACCTAGAGATGTTCATCTCTCTTGGAGCATCTATCATGAGACGTCCGTTCTTTCCGCTTCCACCGGCATAGACCACTCTGATGTTGTCTCCGATATTTACATATTCTCCCTCTTTAAGCGATAATTTAAGCATTCTGTATACCTCCGTGCACTTGATTTAAGCTATTTCCATGCTTATGTGAAATGTAACAATTCTCTAAGAAATGTTGCATTTTAGAGATATGAATTTATAAAATAAAGGAATTTCTCAGAAATATGAAGGCTGCAGCAAGCAATTATGCTCAATAAAGTGCAAATAAATTTTTAAAATTTAATGTAATTAGGGGTAAAGTATTAGAATTGATGTCCGATATAGTAGTTGTAAGATAAAAAATGGGGCTGTAAAATAAGTCCCTAATTAAGAAACGCCAACTCCGGCAAATGTCGGTTTTGGCGTTTCTTTGTATGAATTTTTCTATTTTTGATCACGTTTGCATCTTTGGGTATAAAAAATGGTGCATT
>NZ_CDRTEH010000021.1:0-39957 GCF_977054825.1 Agathobacter sp. | reverse complement strand
TGATATAATGCCTTTCTGTCAGGGGATACATCGGATATGTATTCTGCACATAACCTTGTTCTCTGCCTGTGAATAGATTCTAATTCCGTTTTACTCGTAGTGTTGGCAGCTCTCTGAGCCAGTTCCTTAATCTCAGAGACAAACTCTACCTGTGACTTATTGCTTTTCCCTGCACTTGGAATCATAGACCAATCAGGTTCTCCACTTCTCAGCGATGCACTATATTTTATAATAGCAGAACTCGTTGCATTTGAAATCGAAATTCCCATGAATCCACCTCATATTTTCTACCTTCTCTGCATATATCTTAACCTCTATTATGCTTATCCATTTATCAGTTTCATTCCTTTCGAAATGCTTTCAACTTTCACCGAATCCTCAAATGTAACTGTCATCTGCGTATCGTAAGTTTTCCATTCAAACTGCGACCAGCTTACACCGTTACCGGTATGATCATAAGCCTTGATTGCATCGTTATATTGCTTTTTTTGTTTTTCTGAATATTCCGGCACATTTTCAGTATTATTTATTTCCAACAACATTCTTAAACTATCCGGCACTCCATCTAACGCTTTTCTCCACGCTTCACTCTGTTGCTTTGCAACCGCCATCTCATGCTGCATCACATAATCCTGATATGCCTTTTCTCTCGCGGCACTTGCTTCTTTATCTACCTTTAACAACTGCCGTTTGGTATCTTCCGTCAATTCTACATCTGCCCCATTGACCGTAACATATCCTCTTGCAACTGCCCTGCTGACCATTGCAGAATCAGAGAAATGCACAATATAAGAATTTTCTTTATCTCCTTTTGTGATACCTAATACATCCTTTCCAGATGTTGCTGTGATTTTTTCTTGTCCGCATACCTTTTTACTTTCTGCATTCTGTTGGCTATAACGCGGATATTTACTATATAAATTTTTCTGTCGATCATAGATGGAACCAATCTGATTATTTAAAATGTTCATAGCCCACTGCCCTCCCTTGCTTTCTTTATCGGATAAAATAACCTGTTCTCCTAGTCCCATATCACCGCAAATATCAGTTTATGATCTTCGCACTCTAATTTCAGATGAATAACCGCTTTTCCGGTATTTTTCAGTATCTTTTCACTCTCCCGAATTGCATTATCCAAACTCTTTGAAATACAATGCTTCCCTGCATTTTCTATATCGTCATGTTGATATTATTACTTTACTATCCATCTTTGCTGCTCGTTTTATATTTATGGTTATAGGCTAGGATGCTCCAGATTTCAAGACAGTAAATAACAGAGTTATGGTAAAAAATAACGGTTTTTCTCAAATTTTCTCAAAAATATACAATTTGGACTTGAAAAATATATGCTAATTTATACAAAAAGAAATTTCGTAAAATTTTGCATCGAAGGGAAAAAGCAAATACTTAATCGTGCCGATATAAGTCTTTCAATATACTCATGATTTATCGGTCTTATATTAAAATCCCGGAAATCCGCTTTCCTGCAGATTCCGGGATTTTATAATTACATATGATGTGCCACATCTATTCTGATAAGTGCCTTCCTGAGTGCAAACTCTGCTCTCTTCACATCAATCTCTGCTGTGTGATTTGAAAGGCGCTGCTCTGCCCGCTCCTTTGCGGCCTGTGCACGGTCCACGTCTATCTCATCAGGCCACTCTGCAAGCTCTGCAAGAAATGTGACCTTGTCTCCAAGTATTTCCGCAAAGCCTGAATGGATTGCGGCTATTTTCTCCTCGTCGCCATTATGGATAGTCACGATTCCCGGTGCAAGCACTGTCGTGAGCGGTATATGGTTTTTGTATACACCAATCTCTCCGTTTTGGGTATTGAACTCGAGGAAATCTGTCTCTCCCTTGTAGAACACCCTGTCCGGTGTGATTATTTCTATGTCAAAAATGTTATCTGCCATGAAATCACCTCACATTACTGCATCTTGGCACGGACTTCATCTATGCTTCCGACGTTTAAGAAGTAGCTCTCCGGTACATCATCATGCTTTCCTTCGAGTATCTCCTTAAAGCCTCTGATGGTCTCAGCGATAGGCACATACTTGCCCTCGAGTCCTGTAAACTGTCCTGCTACGAAGAACGGCTGTGACAGGAAACGCTGCACCTTACGTGCACGGCTTACTACGAGCTTATCCTCCTCTGAGAGCTCATCCATACCGAGGATTGCGATGATATCCTGCAGCTCCTTGTACTTCTGGAGTATCTCCTGGACAGCGTGTGCCACCTCAAAATGCTCCTGTCCCACGATACGCGGATCAAGGATACGCGATGTGGATGCCAGCGGGTCTACAGCCGGATAAATACCAAGCTCTGCGATAGAACGCTCAAGTACTGTCGTGGCATCAAGATGTGCGAAGGTAGTCGCCGGTGCCGGGTCTGTAAGGTCATCTGCAGGCACATATACGGCCTGAACCGATGTGATTGAACCGTTCTTTGTTGATGTGATACGCTCCTGAAGAGCTCCCATCTCTGTCTGCAGTGTCGGCTGATAACCAACGGCTGAAGGCATACGACCTAAAAGCGCTGATACCTCTGAACCTGCCTGTGTGAAACGGAAGATATTGTCCACAAAAAGTAGCACATCCTTGCCGCCTCTGTCACGGAAATACTCTGCCATTGTAAGTCCTGCCAGGGCAACTCTCATACGTGCTCCCGGTGGCTCGTTCATCTGTCCGAACACCATGGTGGTCTTGTCGATAACACCTGACTCCTTCATCTCGTAGTACAGGTCATTTCCCTCTCGTGTACGCTCGCCTACACCTGTAAATACTGAGTATCCACCGTGCTGTGTAGCGATGTTGTGTATGAGCTCCTGAATGAGTACCGTCTTTCCTACTCCGGCACCTCCGAAGAGTCCGATTTTTCCACCCTTCTGATATGGGCAGAGCAAATCTACAACCTTTATTCCTGTCTCAAGCATCTCCTGCGATGTAGCCTGCTCCTCAAAGCTAGGCGCAGGTCTGTGGATTGCCCATTTCTCCTCTGTCTGTGGAGGCTCAACCTCATCAATAGGCTCTCCGAGCACATTGAACATTCTTCCAAGTGTATTCTCCCCCACCGGCACAGAAATAGGTGCTCCTGTTGCGATAGCGTCCATTCCGCGGACGAGACCATCAGTAGGTCCCATGGCGATACATCTGACTGTATCGTCGCCCAGATGCTGTGCAACCTCAACGACCAGCTTTCCGCCGTTTTTCAGCGGCACCTCGACTGCATCGTTTATCTCAGGCAGATTACCCTCTGAAAACTTGATATCCAGAACGGCACTGATAACCTGTATGATTTTACCTACATTTTTATCTGCCATTTATAGTTTCTCCTTCTTTTTTAATTCGTATGATACACTCGCCTTTTTGGCCATTCACAGACATACCTGCCTGTCTTCCCATGACCGGATATGCGTGTATCACTCTATCGCATTAGCTCCTGCAATTATCTCAGTAAGCTCCTGCGTGATTGAGCCCTGACGCGCTCTGTTATATTTCAATGTCAGATCACTGATCATATCCTCTGCATTGCTCGTAGCAGAATCCATCGCCTGCATTCTGGCTCCGTTTTCACTGGCAAACGACTCCACCAGTGCTCCGTAAAACAGGCTTGTCACATATTTTGGTATAATAAGCTCCAAAGCCTCCTGTGGATTCGGTTCAAAATTCATGAGAATATTGGAGTCCTCTTTCTCATTATCCCCGCTCTCATCCAGCTCCACCGGCAATAGCTTTATGAGCTTCGCCTCCTGTGTGACTGTGTTTTTGAAATGGGTATATGCGAGGTAAATCTCACCCACCTGACCGTCTGTAAATGCTTTTAACACTCTTTTGCAAAGTGCCGCCGCATCCTCGTAGGTCGGGTCCTCCATCATCTCCGGTGCACTCTCTACTATATGATAGCCCTTTGAAGTAAGCAGCTCCTCACCCTTTGCTCCCACAGCGTATATGTCGAGCTCTTCTTTTTTGAAGTCTCCGTGTGTGATGAGCTTTACTATATTGCTGTTGTATCCGCCTGCCAGTCCGCGGTTTGAGGTCAAAACGACTACCGCCTTCCTTGGCGAATCACCGGCCTTTAGGTATGGGTGCTCCAAATTGCCGCTCTTTGCAAGCATCGAGCTGACTGTCCTGTACATATAGTTGAAATACGGATCTGTTGCCTCCGCATGTGCTCTCGCCTTTTGCAGCTTGACGGTAGAAACGAGCTTCATGGCCTTTGTGATCTGCTGAGTACTTGTAATACTGCTTTTTCTGCGCTTTATGTCTCGCATCGAAGCCATTTTACCACCTGCCTTCTACTAATATCCAACCGTCTAACGGAACTGCTTTTTGCATTCCTCGATTGCCTTTATAAGTGCCTGCTCCGTATCATCGTCCATCACCTTTTTCTCCCTGATTGCTTCAGGAATCTCAGGATATTTGGTATCAATGAAGTCAAACAGCTCTGCCTCAAATCTTAATATATCCTCGATTTTGATATCGATAAGATACTTCTTTGTCGCAGCATAGATTATGATAACCTGCTTCTCTACAGGCATCGGCTTGTACTGCGGCTGCTTTAAAATCTCCTTGATTCGTGCTCCCTGTGCGAGCTGCTCTGCTGTGCTTGCATCAAGCTCTGAGCCAAACTGTGAGAACGCTGCAAGCTCTCTGTACTGAGCCAGCTCCACTCGGATAGGTGCTGCAATCTTTTTCATTGCCTTTATCTGTGCCGAGCCTCCAACTCGCGAAACTGAAAGTCCTGCATTTATGGCAGGTCTGAAGCCCGCGTTGAACATCTCTGTCTCAAGATATATCTGACCGTCTGTGATTGAGATAACATTGGTCGGGATATATGCAGATACATCACCCGCCTGTGTCTCAATGATAGGAAGGGCTGTGAGTGAGCCTCCACCCAGCTTGTCTGACAGTCTCGCTGCTCTCTCCAGAAGCCTTGAATGGAGATAGAAAACATCTCCCGGATAAGCCTCTCGTCCCGGTGCTCTCTTTAAGAGGAGTGAAAGTGTACGGTATGCTGCTGCATGCTTACTCAGATCATCGTAAACTATGAGCACATCCTGTCCGTTTTCCATCCATTCCTCACCTATAGCGCAGCCTGAGTATGGCGCGATATACTGTAACGGTGCAAGCTCTGATGCTGTCGCAGCCACTACTGTCGTGTAGCTCATGGCTCCGAACTCCTCAAGCTCGTTTACTATGGATGCAACCGTAGAAGCCTTCTGACCGATAGCTACATAGATACATTTCACACCCTGTCCCTTCTGGTTGATGATGGTATCTATCGCGATGGCCGTCTTTCCGGTCTGTCTGTCTCCGATAATAAGCTCTCTTTGTCCTCGTCCGATAGGAACCATTGAGTCAATAGCCTTTATACCGGTCTGAAGCGGTGTATCTACTGACTTTCTCGAGATAACTCCCGATGCTACTCTCTCTATCTGACGATATTTGTCCGACTGGATAGGTCCCTTTCCGTCGATTGGCTGTCCGAGCGCATTTACTACTCGGCCGAGCATCGCATCGCCTACCGGCACCTCTACCACTCGTCCTGTGGTCTTAACTGTATCTCCCTCGTTGATATTGCGCTGCTGTCCAAGTAAAACAGCACCGACATTGTCCTCCTCGAGGTTTAATACCATTCCATATACTTCCCCTGGAAATTCCAAAAGCTCTCCCTGCATCGCATTCTCAAGACCATGAATACGTGCGATTCCGTCTGCCACCTGAATGACTGTTCCAACATCAGCGACTTCGAGCTGGGAAGCGTATCTTTTAATCTGCTCCTTTATTACTGAGCTGATTTCTTCCGGCTTTAGATTCATGGAGCGCATTCACCTACTTTCAATTGTATTTTTGTCAAATCGCGGGTGAGTCTTTCTAATCTGCTGCTGACAGATGAATCCACCACTCTGTCCCCGATTCTGATTTTCATACCGCCTATGAGCGCGGTATCCACCTCAAAATGCATCTCAAATTTCACGTATTTTGTCGTGTCAAGAAGTCGTTTCTCCACAGCAAGCTTCTGCTCCTTTGACAGCTCAAATGCAGATGTAACGTATGCTGTTCCGATATTCTGGTACTCCTTGACTCTGTCAAGAAAGTAGTCGAAGACTAAGGTAAGCTCTTTGTAATGATTCTTTTCTATAATCGTCCTCATAAGCCCTACCAGCTCCGCTGAAACTCTTCCCCCAAATATTTCTTCGATGATTCTGACCTTTTCTTCTTTATCAATCTGCGGATGATCCATCAGCTTTGAGAGGTCATCATTTGCAGCAATGATTTCCTTTACTGCCGTTACCTCGTCAGACAGGCTTGACAGCCTGTTGTCCTCAAGGGCAGCCTCAAACAATGCATCACCGTATACCTTAGATACTAGCTTAGCCATGTTGATTCTCCCATTTCCTTAAGTGTCTCTTCAACGAGTGTATCCTGAATGTCTGTGGTGATTGAAGCTGCGACAGCCTTTTGTGCCATAAGCGATGCTATCTGTATCATCTCCTGCTTCATATCATCCATGGCATGCTTCTTCTCAAGCTCTGCCTCTTCTCTGGCTCTCTTTATGATGCGTGAAGCCTCTTCCTTTGCATCATCCACAATCTTGTTCTGGTTTTTCAGCGCCTTTTGTCTCGCCTCTGTGAGAATAGCCTCGGCCTCTTTATCGATGTCCTTAAGCTTTCCCTCATACTCTGCCTTTAGTGCTGCGGCACTTTCCTTGTCGGCAACAGCTGTGTTTATATCGTTTTCTATCCTGTCCTGTCTGTCCTTTAACAGCTTCCTTGCAGGGTTGAAAAGCAGATACGACATCAGCATGAAAAGGAAAAATACTGCGATTGCCAAAAGCACTACATCAAAGAGCAACTGCGCATCCAGATTAAACAAAAATGTATATCCCTGTGCTAACAATTTTTACTCTCCTTTCCGTTGGCTGTATCACCGCACGGTAATCCTCTGCGGCAAACCGTAATATACTATCCGAGCGGATGAACGAAAAGTAAAAGTAATGCAACAACGAGACCGTAAAGACCTGTTGTCTCTGCAACCGCCTGTCCTAAAAGCATGGTTGACATGATCTGTCCTCTCGCTCCCGGGTTACGTCCTACGGCTGCTGCACCGTGTCCTGCTGCGATACCCTGTCCAACACCGGGTCCGATTCCGGCGATAACCGCCAAACCTGCACCGATTGCTGAGCATGCTCTGATTAAATCCTGTCCATTGATATCCATAATTGAATCCTCCTAAAAATACATCTTATAGTTTTACTCATCCGTCTCACATGCCTGTGTAACGTATGTCATTGTCAGCATACAGAATACATATGTCTGAATCGCTCCTGAGAACAAATCAAAGTATACATGCAATACTGACGGCCACGCTATGGCTATAAACCTTAGCAGACCATATACCAGCGCCATGATAACAGTTCCTGACAATACATTGGCGAACAAACGCAATGATAATGAGATAGGAATTGCAATCTCACTGATAATGTTGATTGGTGCCCATATAGGCAGCCACGGCGGCAGTGGTGAACACATACCGGTCCAGATGTCCTTTGCGCTTTGATGCTTAGCCTTATTGAATCTGATCATGAAAAATGTAATAAGTGCAAGCGCCAGTGTGGTTCCGTAGTCGGCTGTCGGTGGTCTTAAACCAAACAGACCGGAGATATTACTCATCAGTATGAAGATAAAAATCGTGCTGATGTAGTTTACAAACCTCGGAGCCCACTTACCCATGGTTCCCTCAACCATATTGTCGAGCATCTCTACGATGAGCTCGATGATATTCTGAAAGCCGTCCGGTACTTCCTTTGCTTTTTTAAGCTTCCTGTTTGCCACTATAGCGAATATGACCATAAGAGCCATCACTATGAGGATACAGGCATGCGATGTGGTAATCCAGACCTCCTGACCGAATACCTTTATCGAAAAAATACCATGGATCATAAAGTCGATATTGTCTGCGTTACTTTCCAGTAAAATCGCCTGATTCACATTATCACCTCCTCCTTATTAAGTTTACCTGCTGTTTTGCTACTCTGTCTCCATTTCGCCGGCGGAAGATGCATCACTTCTCCCGGAAAATCTGCCTGTCACCTTCATAAATAAAGGCTGTAAATACGCCGAAACCTTGAGCCCCAGCATACCAACAAATGCCATTATCAGATTTCCAAAATTAAATAGCCCCAATATAAATAACAGGACCGCAACAACAATATACCTTAAAAGTGATTTTGCTACGATCCTGCGATTGGCATCCTTTTGTCCATATACGACGGTCGCGTCATATATGACTGTGGCGATATTGACAGCCATACCAACAGCTATCGCTATCCCATACCATAAGCCGATAGAATATGAAATTTTGTCTGTGACAAACCATACCCCAATAAGCTGCACAACAATTCCGTAAAAAACTATCCCAAATACAAGTCCCGGCAATGCGTCATTTATTCTTTTTAACATCCTTCTCTACCCTGCTAAAACTG
The DNA here is from genome assembly GCF_977054825.1 of Agathobacter sp. Lineage (NCBI taxonomy): Bacteria > Bacillati > Bacillota > Clostridia > Lachnospirales > Lachnospiraceae > Agathobacter > Agathobacter sp. The sequence goes on along the minus strand of NZ_CDRTEH010000021.1, from coordinate 31,471 downwards.
TCTGATATCTCTGTTTCTGTAGTCCTCTGCTTTACCTGTGTCTGTCCGACGGCTCTGCCATCATCCTCTGACTTTAGGAATTTCTTGACCATGCGGTATATATTGTTTGCCCCCGCAAATGCTCCGAGGAAAAATAATGGAACAGTTACCCAGTCCGCTCCGGTCTTTTTCCCAATCCACACACCGGCCAGTGTACAGAGAAATATCGGCACAATCATGTTGATTCCAAACTGGAAAACCATGATAAGTGCGTTCATTACCTCTTTCTTATTATCTCTTTTCATATACAAATTATTATATCATTTTTATTGCTTTTGTCTACATTTTTATGTGTAAAATGCATAAAAAATACATGTGTTTCATGTCAAATCACGTCAATTTGACACAACAAGTGCTACAGCACAAGCGTCACCTCACGGTCTGTGTGCTCATACCTGCGAATCGTAACCCCCGCTGCCCTCAGCATCCTCTTTGAAGCTGTCACGCTGGCAGTGCCCTCGTACTTGTCACTGTCGTAGACTACCTCCCTGATGCCGGACTGTATGATAGCCTTTGCACATTCATTGCACGGGAACAGGGTGACATATATGGTCGCTCCCTCAAGGCTTCCGCCCCTGTAGTTTAGGATAGCATTGAGCTCGCTGTGTGTAGAATAGAAATACTTGTTGTCCTCTCCCTCTCTGGCCCAGGTGAACTCATCATCTGAGCAGCCGAGAGGAAAGCCGTTGTAGCCCATGGAGAGTATCTTGTGCTCTGGGTCCACTATGCATGCCCCCACCTGAGTATTCGGATCCTTCGAGCGCATGCCTGAAAGCATCGCTATGCCCATAAAATACTCATCCCATGAGATATAATCCTTTCTCTTTTCAGAAGCTCCCATATATATGCCTCCATTCATTTATGTCTGTTATTGTCTATTACTTGGTTCCGAAAATTCTGTCTCCTGCATCTCCGAGTCCCGGCACGATATATTTGTGCTCATTGAGATGATCATCGAGCGCTCCTATATATACATCCACATCAGGATGTGCCTCTGTGAGTCTCTTTACTCCCTCAGGAGCTGCAATTATGCACATAAAGTGGATATTTTTCACGCCGCGCTTTTTAAGCATATCAAGTGCTGCCACTGCTGAACCGCCTGTTGCGAGCATCGGGTCAACCACGAATACCTCTCTGTTGGCGCAGTCTGCCGGAAGCTTGCAGTAGTACTCGATCGGCTCCGCTGTCTCCGGATCACGATACATGCCTATGTGTCCAACCTTTGCGGCAGGGATGAGCTCGAGCATGCCCTCCACCATACCGAGTCCGGCTCTTAAGATAGGAACAACAGCAAGCTTTTTGCCCTTTAATTCCTTTACAGTGGCCTTGCAGATAGGAGTCTCAATCTCCACATCTGTAAGCTCCAAGTCTCTTGTTGCCTCGTAGCACTCAAGCATCGCAACCTCGCTGACGAGTGTTCTGAAATCCTTTGAGCCTGTGTCTGTTCTTCTCATAATTCCAATCTTGTGCTGAATCAGCGGATGATCCATAACTACTACCTTACCCATAATATTTGTTCTCCTTTATCTTGTATTGTGTTATATTTGTTTGTCTTTTATGTATTTGCATTTAAGAGCCTTACCAGCTTCTTAAGCGTAGCTCTGAGGCTTTCATAGCACAGCCCATAGCTTTGAAGCGTGCCGCCGTAAGGATCCAGTATCTCAAGCTCATCGCCCACATACTGTGAAAGCACAAAAACCTGCTCCGGGTCGATATCGGCAAAGCTTTCTATAATGCGCTCGCGCTGTGATGACTCCATGGTAAATACCATCGTACTCTCCGTGATATCCGATTCCTCAAGCTGCGTTGACACCATGCCCTCCGTGGAAATGCCATTGCTTATTAGCACTGCCTCTGCCTTCTGATTGACCGGCTCCGGAAACTGGACCACAAGTCCTCTCGCCTCAATCTCCATCGGCACCTTGAGTACAAAGTCGTTCATGATGCCCTTTGCCATCTGCTCTCTGCAGGTGCCTGACTGTGCGACAAAAATGATTTTGTCGTACTTCACGTGTGTGTCTATCACCTGATGGCCTGCAGCCTTTAGCATACGGTTCATGATGGCCTGTCCTATACGCGGTGTGGAGAAGCTCTCCGAGAAAATCACGTCCACGTCGAGCTCATCGCAGTCCCTTAATATACGGTAAAGCTCATGCGCTATCGAATCCTCATCTGCCCTGCTTCCCATCGACAGGACAACATCTGCATCGTAAAACTGCTTTGTCTCCTCTGTTGCGATGACTGCTATCTTTTTGCCATCATCCCTGTGTGAAGCCACAAGCTCATTTATCTTTGCAATCACATGCTTTCTCGTACCGTCCACGATGACCATATCTGCCTTTGGCGCATAGTGCTTGTACTTCATGCCCGGTGCCTTTGGCTTTCTCGTATCATCTGCCGCTATGATTCCCGGATCGATGATGACCTCCTTACCCAATACCTTTGAAAGCATTTGCGGTGTGATGTAGCCCGGGCGAAGCACCATAGGTGTATCCTCTGTCAGGTCAATGATGGTGGACTCTATTCCTATGCCAACCGGTCCTCCGTCTATGATCATGGCTATTTTGCCACTTAGATCCTCAGCCACATGTGCTGCCTCTGTAGGACTCGGTCTGCCGGATGTATTGGCACTTGGCGCCGCGATAAGGCATCCGCTTCTTCTTATGAGATCAAGTGCTATAGGATGATTCGGCATACGCACAGCTACCGTGTCCATGCCGCCTGTTGTGGCATACGGTACGGCATCGCCCTTCTCCACTATCATGGTAAGAGGTCCCGGCCAGAAGGCATCCGAAAGCTTCCTTGCATCCTCCGGCACTGTCTTTGCGACGCGCTCCAGGTCTGAAAAATCTGATATGTGTACGATAAGCGGATTGTCCGACGGGCGTCCCTTGGCACTGTATATCTTCTTTGAAGCCTCCGGATCCAAAGCATCACCGCCGAGCCCATACACTGTCTCTGTCGGAAATGCTACAAGCTCACCGGCTGCAATCAAATCTCCCGCCTCCTGCATGAGCTTATGGTCTAAATTGTCCTGATCTATTGTTATAATTTTTGTTTCCATTTTATATCCTCACCGCACATGCTGCAGTAATATGCCATGTGCAAACACCTGCTTTTCTAAATGATCATGTGTTTTTATTGTAACTATTCATAACCACCACACACATAGAATAGTTTTCTATTTATTATACAATAGTAACAATAGCTTTTCAAGTTTTACTCAATATTTGGTAATATTTATATAAGATTGTGTAAAAGTAAGTACAATTATATTTTGCATTGCATTATTCTGCGTTTTGTACTACAATGCAGATAAGCCAATAACGGCGAATAATGATCATTATTTTATAAGGAGGATTTCATTATGGCATACGTAATTTCTGATTCATGCGTTAGCTGTGGTACATGTGCTGGTGAGTGCCCAGTAGGAGCTATCTCTGCTGGTGATTCACAGTACGTAATCGATGCAGATTCTTGTCTCGATTGTGGTACATGTGCTGGTGTTTGCCCAACTGGAGCAATCAGCGAGGGCTAATTTTTAGCATACTTAAGAAAGAAAGACGACCTGATATGGGTCGTCTTTTTTGTGTTGTAATCGTCTTTGTATTGTATTCATTTTTATAGTGTAAGCGTTGTCATACACGCTCTACAATCTCACCGGCTTAAGCTCATGCGTATGCGTCTTATCACGCCCCTTCTTTCCCTTGGTGTCTGCCGCGCTTATTTTTGTATCTGTAGGCCCATCCGCGTTCCTTTTCCTTGCAAAAAGTCCCTTTCTGCGCAGATTTCCGCGTATGGCAGCATCCAGCTTTTTATATCTCTCCTCCTGCGCAATATCCTGTTCGCGCATCAGATAGTTCATTTCCTTTAATATCCGCTCCTGCACCTCAGTGGATATCTGCTGACTCAGCTCCTCATTGTTCAGTGCTATGGCTCTCCCCACGATATTGCTCATCAGCTCGCGAAACTCATCCATACGCTCATCTGCCGTGCGGCTTCTGTATGTATGATTGTATCTGTCCAGCTCCTCGTGATATGCCGGATTATACCCGGACATCTCCTGTTTTACCGCCTGATTTGCGATATTCGGGTAATTTACAGGCTGTACGGATTCTTCCCTGGCCGCAGGCTCCGGTGGATTTACCGGCTCACCGGATGCATCAGAATGAAGCATATCGCGGATTGCACGAAGCTGATAGCCCTTCTCCTTGAGCTCCTTTATCCTTAAAAACTGCTTTATATTGTCTCTCGTATAGTATCTATGGCCAAGTTCATTTCTGGGCACATCAAGTCCCAGCTCATCCTCCCAGTAACGCAACACATGAGTCTCCACATCCACGGCGGCTGCCGCATCGGAAATCATGTAACGTACTTTCTCCAAATTGAAGTCCTCCTGTCTGAAATTATATTTTATTCTCTATACGCTTTTGGCACATCGAAAAGAACCAGCACCGCGAAAAAAGTTATATCGCTGTACTGGTTCAATTATAGCCTTGATAGAACACTCATTCAATTGGTTTCGGTCGCAACTTTCGACATATACCTCGCTGCCTAAGGTTATCCGAACAGCTCCTTGAGAGCCTGCGCATTCTGTGCATCCGCAGACTTTTTGTTCTCCTGCTGTATCTGCGTATAAACCTCCTTGCGGTAAATCGGCACCTCCTTTGGTGCACTTACGCCGAGCTTAATCTGGTCACCTCTGATTTCGAGAACAGTAATCTCAATATCATTATTAATCACCAGAGATTCACCCTTTTTCCTTGTAAGAGCCAGCATACTATTCACCCGCCCTTTCTTTTTTCCCTTTTATGATGTCATATATCGGGAAATGCACCTTGTAGTCATCCTCCACTATAAGCTGTGCTGCTTTGTTGCTATCGGTATTGACCACAATAGGAGCCTTTAAATTGCAGGCAATCTTTGTGATGTCGCTAGGTACATTTACAGTGACAATCACATACATATTCTCCTCATTCAGCTCTCCAAGAGGTGCAAGAAGCTCCTCGTTGACTGTCGGCTTGTAGTCAGGCATGATGATATCCGGTGTCATAACAGGAAATGCAATGTCTCCATCATCCATCGACTGAAGCCACATGATAGACTTCTTATCATTCTCCTTCTCTGAATTATATATCAGAGTGTAGTTTTTCAGCTCCGAAAAGCCTATCATCCCCTTGTCCATCGTGATGATTTTGTCCTGTGGGATGTCAATCTCCCCAAATATTCTTGTTTTTGCCCTCATGGCTTTCCTCCTTTTCGCTCGCTCCACGAGCGTTATATAACCCGGTCATTGTGTACCGTTTTAACTCCTTACAGATAATCAAGCAGTGTCTGTGAATTGGCCTTTGATGCCGCTGTCAGGCTGGACTGATATGCATTGTACATAGCGTAAAAATCAATGATTATATCAGAAATATCCCTATCCTCATTGGTTGATTTGAGCTCCTCTATGGTCGTCTGCTGCTCCTCAACTCTGTTCTTTATGAGAGTGAGGCGGCTCTTTGTGCTTCCCGAATTGGTGAGCGCCAGATTTACCTTATTCAGATGATCATCAAAGCGTGTGATGTACTGGCTGTAGGTCTTTTGCAAATTGTTGTCGGCGTAGTCAGCCTCCTGCTCTGCAGCCTCAAGGTAAGTCTTAAGCTTTGCCTGTGAATCCTTGTCAGAGTACTGCTGTTGCTGCATCATCTTCTTAAGCTGTGAAACCTTGTCGTGCGCATTGACTGCATTCTGCACTACATCAATCAGCTCATCCACATCGCGCTTGATGCCTGTATCCATAACATCCTTCGCCTGTGTATTGACAGTGATATCGGTGCTGTTTGCCACTGTGTATTTGATTTCCTGACTTGAAAACTCAAAATCCACTACCTTTGATGGGTCGGAGTATATGATGTCTCCTGCTGCATCATGAGGTACATTGCCATCAGTATCAAGCGTCACAGCATTTGTAATATCCTTGCAGCTGTAATAATACTCAGGTCTCGCATCACTGCTGTCAAAGCCTGTCTTTACATATGTGACAGAAAGCTTCTTGTCATTATTCTTAATCGAAGCAGCTGCATTTTTGCCAAACACAAATTCACCGGTTTCCTGAATATATGCTGTATCATCAGCCGAAAGCTTTGACGGGTCAAAATCAGACACACTCTTGTATACAGTATAATCCGTGCCCTGTGTCAGCTCTTTTCCATCTATGGAAAGCTTTACATCGTCTGTCGTATTACCGTAGCCCAGACGGATTCTCTGGAAGCTGTGCTCTGTGACATCTGCGGTACAGTCAGGTGTTGCTGCATTTATGCTATTCGGAACAGTCACGCCATTTGTATAATACCGCTTCTCCGACAAATCAGTGGCAGAAAACTCCTGTGTTATCTGATATGTGCTCTTTGTGTCCTTTTGGAATGTGAGCTTTGACGCTGTGCGGTAGCCCGTAAATACCGTTCTTCCTGCATAGTCTGCATTGCCCTCTGTATACACCTGCTCTGACATAGCTGTGAGCTGCTGTAATATAGTATTTCTGTCCTCAGCTGTGAGTGTATCCGTAGAACCATTTACGCACTGTGTACGGATATCCGTGAGGAGTGATTTCATATTGCTAAGGGCTGTCTCTGTGACATCCATCCACGAGGAAGCATCCGGGATATTGTTATCCTTGTACTGGTCAATGTGTGACAGACTGGTCGACAAACGAAGCGATCTGATGGCGATAACCGGATCCTCCGATGCCTTGGATATCTTCTTCTGTGTGGTCATCTGAGTATTGTATTTGTCTACCAAAACCTTTGTTGAATTGATATTGGTCTTGGTATTTCCCATTATCATATTGTTGGTGATTCTCATATTATGCCTCCTGCTTCTATGCCACGCCCGTATCGTTTATGAGCTTATCAAGCATCTGGTTCATAACCGATATAATTTTAGATGCCATATTGTATGCATACTGGAACTTCACGAGGTTTAATGCCTCCTCATCCTCATCTACGCCCGATACCGATGTCCTCTGGTTTGCAATGGTCTGCTCCAGATTGCTGTAGAGCTTGTTGTAGGTCTCTGCCTTTTCCGTATCCACCGATACATTTGAGATGATCGTCTCGAGGAATGACTCCGCTTTATCACCTCTGTATACTGTTTTCTCCGACTGCAGCTTCTTGAGCTCATCAACTATATCGCATGAATCAGTCTTGACATAGTCTGTGGCTGTCGCAAAAAGCGATACATCATTCATCACGTCCTTGTTTACGGAGAAATTAGCCGCTGTCATCCTGTAATATGTGTTAGACTGGCTGTTTATTGTGGCAGTCTGTCCGTCAGGCAGCTTGCTGTAGGCTGCCGATTCCGAGAAATCATATACCTTTGCCGTGCTTGTGATTGCTTCAAAAAATGTAGGTGGTGTATCTCCATTCAGATTCTGTCCCTTGCTCTCTATCTGATTGAACATCTCTGAGAAATTTCTGACAAACTCGTTGAGCTGTGTCATGTAGTAAGGGATTCCCCTCGCATTTATTGCAGAGCCTGAATTCAAAAGATATCCCTCTGCTACGGCCCTGTCAGGGTCTGCTATCGCCTTGTCCTTGCTCAGCGCAAATGTTACAGACTTGATATTGCCCTGTGCATCCACCTGTGCCTCCCAGCTGTCGTAGCTGTAGGTGATATTATTTACAGTGATTTTGCCATCCTTATCCGGCAGATTGAGTGACTTTATATTGTCTATTGATGTATTTTCCACTGTGAGCGAATACGAATCAGCCTTTGTGACCTTACCCTTGAAGTTCTCCAGGTTGTCACCATCTCTCACCTCAAAGAGAGCCTTCAGGCTTCCCCCTGCGGTTCCGGCTGTCGCGGAAAACTCCATCTTCGTATCTTCCCAGTATATCTTGTACATGTCATCGTTGTCTGTCTGGTTGTTTTTCGTCTTTGACGACTCGCAGATGAGCTTTCGGTAATCCTTGCCCTCCACAACCTTCTCGCCATTTATATATAGTGAGAAATTGGTGCCACCCAGGTTGTCTCCATAGGTGTTTTGCACCTCTGTCTCGTTGTAAGAGACATTGACAATCTTGGACAGGCTGTCGATGAGATTGGCTCTCTCGTCCCTAAGCGAGCTGGCCTCGACTCCAGTTCCTGTCTCTATCTGGTTAATCTCCTTATTTAACAGTGAAATTTTCTCACTGATTGAATTGATTTCATTTACGTTGTTTTTGATTTCCTCGTTGCAGTCATCCTGCAGCTTTGAGAGATTGTCACTCATCTGATTGAAATATGTACAAAGACTCTGTGCGCTGCTGATAAACTGGTTTCTCACCGTCTTGTCGGACGGCTTGCTGCGCAGTGTGTCAAGGTCTGAAAACATCTGTGAAAAGACAGTCGAAAAGCCCTTAACCGATGAGCCGTTATCCTTAAAGTAGTTCTGAATCTGTTCCATGTAATACAGCTTCTGCTCGTAGCGCCCATAGCAGGAATTGTTTTCCCAGTATTTATTGTCGTAGTACAGGTCACGCTGCTGTTTGATTGAGGTGACTGTAACACCTGTGCCGACGCTTCCGTAGCGGGCTGTGACATTTATCGCATCCTTTGCCTGCAGGGTAGCCGCCTGCCTGGTGTATCCGGTCGTCTTGACATTGGCTATGTTGTTGGCTGTTGTATTGGTCGCTACCTGAAATGAGCTCAGAGCACTCGACCCTATATGTAATCCAAAAAATGTTGAAGCCATACCGACTCCTCCTGTTTATACTCTCTTGTCGTATCCTAAAACTATATAAGCTGTACTATGAGCTCCGTCATCTGGCTGATTACAGTGATAAAACGGCTTGATGCGTTGTATGCTGACTGATACTTGATCATATTTGTCAGCTCCTCGTCACTCGACACACCCATTATCTGGTTTCTCTGGTTGTCTATGGCCGCTGCTGTCGATGTCATAGTGTCCGATGACGCCTTATATATACTGCCGTTTGTTCCGAGATGCGAGATTATCTTGTCATAATATCCCTCAAAATTGCACTTTGACGTATCCTTTGGGTTGATGTATAGATTTTCTGCTGACCATGCCTTTGTAATCTGGTCTGCAAGGCCATAGTTTGCGGCTCCGTCCTGCTTGTATGACGGCATCAGTGTCACCTGTGCCGCAAGCTTTGAATTTACCGAAACATTTCCCAGCTTGTACCAGGATGAGTTGTTAGCCTTTGTCTCATCATTGTATACATAAAACCGTTTGCCATCTATTTCCATCTGCGTGTAACGGTCATATCCTTCTCTTGCAAAGAGCTCATGCGGCGGCAGGCTTCCATCGGCCCCTACCGAGCAGTTTGCCGTATCCAAAACCGTGTATGTGGTACCGTCGGCCGCTGTGTATGTGGTATTCGGACAAAATATATCGTTCATGGCCATCATGATGTTTCTCGCCAGGTATGATATCTCGGCCTGTGTCTCCATGACCACATTGTCCTCCACCTTGCTGTAATTTTCCTCGCTCATGAAATCGTAGGTGCCATACTCCGAGCCTCTTGATACAAGGAGTGCTTTCAGGCTTCCTATATCATTATTCAGGCTGGTTGCTATGTTGGTGGTCTGCGTACAGCCGACTCTTTCAGCCAGCGCTGACGGCAATGCAACATCGCTAAACACCGGCATATAGCTCTCCTGTGTAGTGATATGAGGCCAGTACGGTGTATAAAAGCCTGTGCCCTTTTCCTCAGTCAGACCTATATGGTTGCACTTGTTATCCTGCACAAACTGCTGCCCCTCGAGCTTGATGCGCACGTAGCCGGTGGAATCCTCCTCTGCCTCTATCTTTGCGTAGCCTGCGAGCTCATCAATCAGACTGTCCCTCGCATCACGCGCTGTCATGGCAGTCTCCACACCGCCTGACTCCGTCTTTTGAATCTCGAGATTGAGTGCATAAATCTTGTCACCGATTTCATTGATTCTGTCGACCTGGTCTTTAATTTGTAGGTTTATATTTGACTGGTATTTCTGAAGATCAGAATAAACCGTATTGCATCTGGTCAGAAAAAGCTCACTCTTTTGGATAATAAGGTTCTGATTCGTAGAGTTTGTCGGATCCTTGCCATACTCCTGAAATGCCTGCCACAGCTCTGATATGCTATCCTTGAACTGCGCACCGTTCATCTCCTGCATGATATCCTCCACATATGATGTGGTGCTGTAGAGTGTCGAGTAAAAGCCCTTTCGGCCATTCTCCTGCCTATACGATTTGTCTAAGAAAATATCCCTGACATGTGCCACATCCGATACGGAAACGCCCAGTCCGCTCTGCTGGATGTTGGTGCCCGCTGTAGGGTTATTTCTGGTGATATAATGTTTATCTGAAAATCTTACCTGCTGACGAACATAGCCTGTCGTATTGACATTGGCCATGTTGTTTGCTGTTGTATTAAGAGCATTCTGCGAGTTTTTTAGTCCGGAGCTGCCTACGTAAAAACTTCCGAATCCATTTGCCATGTCCCTGTCCTCCCGGTTAATGATTATTGCTTCGCATCAAAACCGCTGCTGCCTAAGAGGTCGCCTGTATTGTATGCATTTCTGTCATAATTAGCGGTCTCCGGCGCCTGTTTCATGCTCTTGAACAGGGTAATGTCAAACTCTGTAAGCTCTATTGCCTGAGCAAGTAATTGTGAGTTTAAATCGTTGATTTCTTTCATCTGTGCAGCTGCTTCAAGCAGACTGTCGCGCGCTGCCGTAAGCTTCGCCTGAATATCCGGCTGTGTGCCGAGATATCCAATCAGCCTTGTGACTGTCATCTTCTCATCTGGCTTGCCCAGTACATTGGCAATGTCTGTGAGAAGTGAAACCTGCTTATTGCTCATTGTAAGAAGCTCATCGCCCGCCTGCTGATCCAAATCAGTCATTGCTTCAAGCGCAGGGATATCGGCGTCTATGATTATCTGACGCTTCTTCTCTGCGTTTGCTGCGAGTGTTCTGTATACTTTTTCTTCCTCTGTGAGCACATTTATAAGCTCTTCCACTAAACTAGCCACTATAAAATCCTCTTTTACTTTTGATATATGATATGATTATCATATTACAGAGAGTTGTACCTCTCTAACAGCTTGCTGGCGAAATCATCTCCACTGACCTGATACTGTCCGGAGTCTACCATGTTCTTAAGCAAAGCGACTTTATCTTCCCTGATGTCCGAAGCCTCTGATACTGCTTTTTTCGCAATCTGGTAATCTCTACCGGCCTGCGAAATTGATACCTGATCAGACATCCTCGACGCGCTTTGTGTCTTTGCTGTCTTTGTTGTTCTTGATACGCCATACAACTGGGCTATCTGATTATATGCATCTATACGCATAACAGGATCTCCTTTCTATTATATTTCATCCTTGAAATATGTAAATTTTGCTTCCTGACTTATTTATCGGATGTTTTTTTTATTTCTTTAGAGTCAGTATAAAATTTTTGGTTACCGTTCGCATCCGCCTGTGAGAATCGTTGTGATGTGAGTGGATTTAATCCCCTCTGTCACTGTCTGCAAAAGTATGCGGTATGTATCCTCCACAAGCTCACAGTCCGACGGTTCAATCCCAAGCTCTGCTGCTTTTTTAAGAATGAACCTGACCTTGTCATCATCATGCTCCACCGCATAGATGTCATCAAACATACCCGCATAGTATCTGTCTAAAAATCTGCGCTTTGCAGCTGTCTCGATTTTTGTGCCTGATGTGGTAAGTACATACAGCTTCGTGCCTTTTTCCTTTGCCTTCATGGCATACTCCTTTACTTGCATCACAGGACGGCACCACTCATATGTATCCTCACCATGCTTACTGCAGTAGTCTGCCCACTGCACATCTGACATTCCTATCTGAAATTTTCCGTTTACCTTGTAGCACGGACTGCTTAAAGTGCCGTCTACATCTATGAACATTGCCTGCATAGTATCTGCTCCTATATAGTTAGTTTATGTAGCTATAATAACATAAATCCGGGGGAGTTCACATAGATCCTACCTGCTCATATCATAATAGCGCGCATATATTCCGTCCCGTGCCAAAAGCTCCTCATGTGTGCCTCTCTCAGCGATGCCGCAATCAGCTACCACGAGAATTTCATCCGCATTTCTGATAGTCGAAAGCCTGTGGGCGATTGTGATAGTCGTTCTGTCCTTTGCCAGCTCCTCCAGGCTTTTCTGGATAAAGCGCTCGCTCTCATTGTCAAGAGCACTGGTTGCCTCATCAAGTATGAGCACCGGCGGATTTTTAAGGAACACCCTCGCAATGGAAATCCTCTGCTTCTGGCCTCCGGACAATCGGGTGCCTCTCTCCCCGACAAACGTATCATATTTATCCGGCAGCTCCATGATAAAATCGTGGATATTTGCTTTTTTTGCCGCATCTACAATCTCATCCATCGTCGCATCCGGCTTTCCGTAGGCAATGTTGTCCTTTATGCTTCCTCCAAACAGATAAACATCCTGAGAAACCAACCCAATCTGCGAGCGTAGGCTCTCAAGCGTGAGCTTTCTCACATCATTTCCATCTATTGTGACCCTGCCATCCGTTACGTCATAAAACCTCGGAAGCAGTGAGCAGATTGTTGTCTTTCCACTTCCTGACGGACCAACCAGCGCAATTGATTTTCCTGCCGGTATTTCAAAGGATACGTGTGAAAGCACCGGTGTATCATCATCGCTATAGTGGAACGAAACATCCTCATAGCAGACATTTCCCTTTACATTTTTGAGCGGCTTTGCATCCGAAGCATCGACTATCTCCGGCTCAGTTTCCACCACCTCTAAGAATCTCCTGAAGCCCGAAAGTCCCTTCTGCATCATCTCAGTCAGCTCCACAAGTATCTGGATAGGACTGATAAATATACCGATATACAGCGCATACATGGCCAGATCCGATACCTCCATCCTTCCATGCGCTATCAGAAAACCGCCGAATACCAAGGTAACAAGATACATCATTCCCTGGAAAAATGCATTTCCACTCATAAAGCTTCCCATACATCTGTAATTTGCATCTTTTGAAATCAGGAAATTCTCATTGCTTCTGTTAAATTTTTCCTGTTCAATGCGCTCATTGGCAAAGGACTGCACCACCCTTATTCCGGCCAGAGTATCCTGAAGACTCGAATTTATATCACCGATTTTTCGCCTGTTATCCATAAAGGTTTCCTGCATTTTCTTATTCTGTCCATATGAAAATACAAGCATAAGCACCACAAGAATAAGCATAGGAATTGCAAGCATACGGTTTATGATAAACAGAAAAATGAACGACCCGATTATCTTTATAAGTGAGATAAACAGATTCTCCGGTCCGTGGTGCGCAAGCTCCGATATATCAAACAAATCGGATACGAGCTTGCTCATCATCTGCCCTGAATTATTCTGATCATAATACGAAAAAGAAAGCCTTTCATATTGGTCGAAAAGCTCCTTTCTCATATCGCGCTCCATCCTCGCGCCCATCATGTGCCCTGCATAGGTCACATAATACCTGCACGCAGTCTGTATGATATATGCCACAAAAAGTCCAATTGTAATAGGGATAAGCGCAGAAATGATTTTTCCCGGCGCTCCTGCAAAAAGGGTTTTGGTCAGTGTGCGAAGCAGCTGAGGAAACGCCAGATCGATGGCGCTGATTATTGTTGCACAAAGCAGGTCTATGAAAAAGACTGCTTTGTAGGGTTTGTAGTATTTGATGAATTTCTTTAATGTTTGCATGGTGTTCTCCTAGGATGTTCTTTTTGAAACAATTTGTTTCTCAACGTACATCATTATATATAGCTAAACCTATATATGCAATAGGATAACCAATGAAAACACCGGATAACCTCTCTCACCGAATATTGGTATAATCCAAAAAGAAGCACGTGCAGCTTGCCACCTTCTCGCCATCATTGCGATACAAATGAGGCTGATCGGTCTCAAACTTATACACCTGCCCCTTATGGATTTCCTGCACATGGTCGTGGCACTCGACTGTCAGCACACCGTCTGTGACTGTGAGATACTCGCGTGTTTTCTCGCCGTGCCCACCGCTTGTATACACGCCGCCCGGCTCCACGTCGATACGATATACCTCGACCTCCCTTGAGTCCTCGTATGGGAAGCAGGTCCATACCCTGTACTGTCCCAAAAGCTCCTTTGTCGGGACCAGATCATCAGGAGATATGAGTGCATAGTCTACTCTCGGTGGATCTATAAGTCTTTGAAACTCAATTCGCAGACCACTTGTGATTTTGCCAAGTACTCCGATAGATGGATTTGCTGTGCCCTTTTCTATCTGCGCAAGCATGCTTTTACTCACACCGGTCTGCTCTGCGACCTGGTCCAAGCTCATGCCCTTTGACTGACGTATTCTTTTTAAATTTTCAGATACATTGTGTGACAGATAATCCATACTCATATCTCCCATTTAATTCTATAACTATACTGTTTATAATCATATAAGGTAACTATTCGGAATAGTTACCTTACATGTTGTATTTTATAAGTTTACAGTGCCCTGCGATACAGCATCTCAATATCGCACTGGCGTGAAGCCCTTGGATTGACAGCAATATTGCCGCTCTTCATGGCATCGACAGCCATCGGCTCTATCTTGCTCTCTATCTCTTCCTTCGTGACTGTTCCGGTTTTGCTCGCATTATTGATTGCGATGGTCAGATTCTCAGGGATTCCGATGTCTGCGCAAAGCTCCCTGATTGCATCCACAAGCATCATCGGCTCAAATTCATCCGCATACGCAGAAATCGGGCTTATATCATTGTAGATTGTGAGATACTTGCCATGGTCTGCAAGTGCATTGTACTCTGCGATTACAGGAAGCAGCACTGCGTTTGCCACTCCGTGAGGCACGTCGAAAAATGCGCTGACCGGATGGCTCATTGCATGCACATTTCCGAGCCTTGCAAATGAGAATGCTATTCCTGCAAAAAGTGAGCCTGTCATCATGGCTTCTGCAGCCTCGATATCGTTTCTGTTTGCTACAAATCTGCGGATATTTTTTCCGATAAGTGCCATCGCTTTTTCTGCCAATGCATCTGAGAATGGCGATGCCGCTGTGGATACATATGCCTCCTCGGCATGGATAAATGCATCAATTCCGCATGCTGCCGCTACGCTTGCCGGTGCTGTTGTGATGAGCTCTGCGTCAAGTATCGCATATTTTGGCAATATCTCGTAGCTGAATACTGTAAGCTTATAGTTTCTGCTATGGTCTGTGATTACAGAGAAGGCTGTCACCTCTGAGCCTGTTCCTGCGGTGGTTGGTATCGCAATAAGCGGTACGATTGGTCCCGGCACCTTGTGTGCGCCCTCATAGTCTGTGACGCTTCCGCCATATTTGGCAACCACACCCACTGCCTTTGCTACATCCATCGGTGAGCCGCCTCCGAATGCCACGATAAAATCAGCGCCCGACTCCAGGTATTTTGCTGTGGCTTTTTCCACGGTTGTGACAGATGGATTTGCCTCTATATCGGTAAAGGTATCTGCTTTTATATCAACTGATGCCAAATAGTCAGCTGCCTTTTTTACAAGTCCCATCTTCTCAAGATGCGGTCCTGAAATGATGAGCGCATGCTTTCCTCCAAGCTTTTTTGCTATTTCCGGCAGCTTTGAGAGACTGCCCTTTCCAACTGTGATGTCCTGCGGCACCGAGAAATTAAATGTTTCCATATATAATCTGTCCTTTCCGAATTTTAGTATCTTATTTCATTCATATGATTTTACGGCTTAAAGTATTTTCGCCTATTCTTACATCCCATTTTTCAATTTTTATGTTATAAAATGCATTTTTTCATTTTGTAATGTACTAGCTTGCCTTCCTGGCAAGCACCCTGTCTATTGCAGCATCAATAACCTTATCCAGCTCAACCTCATCTGCCTCCGGCATAAGTGTTGCAGCGTCCTCATCTGAGATGAGCTCAACAAGTGTACCAAATGACTCCTTGTATTTCTTTTTACAGAATACGAAGAATACCACGCCGAGTGCACACCATGCAAGCACGATGCCCCATTCCTGGGCGATAAGTGATCCGCCGCTTCCCGGTATGCAGTACATGGCAACCATGAAGCCTGACATGATAACTGCCATTGTTCCAAAGAACTTGTATGCAGGAACCTTGTAAGGTCTCGGCATATCAGGCTCTTTCTTACGAAGAATAATAAATGAAAGAGCAACCATGCAGTATGCCACGCAGCATCCAAAGTTGCCGGCATCACTTATCCACACAAGCATCTTTCTGCCTGCAAAAGGAGCAAGCATTGTGAGAGCTCCGATGAGAATCAGTGAGTTGATTGGTGTCTTATGCTTTGGATGGAGCTTTGCAAAAAACTTTGGAATCATGTATGACTCTGCCATTGAGTACATGGCACGCGAGCCACCGAGCAAAAATGAGTTCCATGAGGTTACGATACCGCACATTCCGCCGACTATTATAACCTTTGCCATTATCTTCGTGTTGAAGGCAGCAGCCATTGCGTCTGCTGTGACAAGTCCGGTTGCCTGCTCTGAATCAACAATTGCCTGCGGGCTCATAACAAGACCTACCGCAACAATTACAAGTGCATAGAAAACTACTGCCAAAACTACCGATAAGATAAGTATTGAGCCGATTTTCTTTGCCGGAACATTGATTTCCTCAGCCGCCTGAGGTATTACATCAAATCCGATAAAGTAAAATGGTGAAAGTGCTGCCACTCCGATAATTGCCTTTACGTTTAAACCGGCAGAGCTGCCTGCAAACATCTGTCCGTCCAGGTTATCAACTGTTCCATTGATTACCGATGCAATTATCAACAAAATTCCGGCGCCACCAATGATACATGTGAGCACAGTCTGCAAAATTGCTGCAGTCTTTGCGCCGATAATGTTTATCATCATGATTAAAAATGCGATAACTATTGCCACAATAAGCCATGAAGCATAGATATCAAAGCCTGCTACCGTATACAGATAGCCCTTCAGAAAGCCCGGCCACAGGTATGTGATGATTGTCGGGAAAGCACATGCCTCGAAGCATGCCACGCTGACATATCCAAGAATAATCATCCACGTACATATGAATGAACCTGTCGAGCCCATTGCCTTGTAGCTGAAAACATGCTCGCCACCGCACTGCGGCATGGCTGCTGTCAGCTCTGCGTATGTCATTCCTACGAAAAATATCATGATACCACCGATTACGAAGCCGATTGCGGCACCAAGTACTCCGCCCTTTTCAATCCAGCCTCCGGTTGAGACAACCCAGCCCCAGCCAATCATGGCTCCAAATGCAATTACAAGTACGTCCCAGGCATTCAGGACTTTGTTAAATTCTGATTTCTTCTGTTCCATTACTTGTCACCTCCAGCCTCTGTCTCGTTTTCTTTCTCTTCCACTTTTCTTGCCAGAGACTCAATAAGCTCAGCTGTACCGTCCACTCCTAACAGGCTACTGTCTATAAGCATGTCCCTGTTGTGTCTGTCGCCTCGATTGCTTCCCGTCAGCGCCATATGCCGCTTGTGATAACGCTTATCCTTTTCAGTGATGAAAAGCTTTGCATCATCCTCCGACAAATTGTGGCTCTTCATTACGTTTTCAATCCTCACTTCATCCGGTGAATAGATGAAAATACGTAAAATCGGTTTATGTTCCTTTAGTATATAGTCTGCTGAACGACCTATAATCACGCATGACTCACGGTCTGATAATTTTCTGATTATTGTTTTCTGGACATGAATTGCACGCTCTGTGAGGTCTGCATATTTGGAGAAAGAGCCTCTGACATCACCCTCTGCACCTTTTCCGGCGATAGTGATACCTTCCTCGACCTTTTCCATGATATCCTTCGGAATACCGACCTCTTTGATGATTTCATCTACAGTATCTCTGTCATAAAATTTGATTCCCAGGTCCTTGGCAACCTTTTTGCCAATCTGGTTTCCTTTCGCGCCATATTCGCATCCTATTGTGATAACAAGATGTGCCATTTCGTTCCCCTCGCTTTTCTTATATACATCTTTATAATATGTTGATATGAAGATCTTTTGACCCTTTAATCTTATGTTTTTATATAAACTTGTTCCACTATATCCCTTGTTCAAAAAAGGGCGCACGAAGCTAATCGTGACGCCCTTGTCCTTTATCCGGCCAGTAAAAATCTCTGCCGTATATATAATTCTGTTATCTGCATCAAGCCTTCTATGAAAGAGCCTCAACTGTCTCCTTGATGATATCAAATGCCTTGTCGCACTCTTCCTCGCTTACGATAAGTGGTGGAACCATACGGATGATGTGGCTTCCGATTGCTGTGATGAGCATATGGCGGTCGAAGCAGCCATGCTTTACATCTACACCTGAGATTGTATCGTCAAACTCAACACCAACTAAAAGTCCCTGATGTCTTACTTCCTTTACATGTGGAAGCTTCTCAAGCTTAGCAGAGAAATAATCACCAACCTTCTTTGCATTTCCTGCAAGGTCTCTGTCAAGCAGCTCGCCAACCTCTGCAAGTGCCGCTGCACAGCATACCGGATGTCCACCAAAGGTTGTACCATGTGAACCTGCTGAGAATGCTTTTGAAACCTCCTCTGTAGCGCAGATAGCACCGATTGGCATTCCACCGCCAAGACCCTTTGCCATAGAAACGATATCAGGCTTGATGCCGTAGTTCATGTAGCTCATTACAGCACCGGTTCTGCACCATCCTGTCTGAACCTCATCGATAAGGAGAAGCATGCCCTTCTCATCACAGAACTCACGAAGTCCCTTCATGAATTCAGGTGTTGCAGGATGAACACCGCCCTCGCCCTGTACAGGCTCAATCATGATAGCGATTGTATTCTCTGTACAAGCATCCTTGAATGCCTTTAAGTCATTGTAAGGAGCATATGAGAAGCCGTATGTCATAGGACCAAAGCCCACCTGGCATCCGTTTCCCGGCTGTCCTGTTGCTGACATAGCACCGAAGGTTCTGCCGTGGAAGCCGTCCTTTGCGGTTACGATGTGGTATCTGTTTGGACCATATTTCTCGATACCATATTTACGAGCCATCTTAATCATAGCCTCGTTTGCCTCGGTACCTGAGTTCTGGTAGAAAATCTTGTCCATTCCGATTGTCTTGCAGACCTTCTCAGCAAGCAGTGCCTGTGGAATAGTGTATGGATAGTTGAATGTATGCATGATGTCATCCACCTGATCCTTGACTGCTGCAACAACCTTAGGGTTTCTGCTGCCGGCATTGTTTACGGCGATTCCTGCGTAAAAGTCAAGGTATGGTGTGCCATTCTCATCATAGAGATACATACCCTCGGCTGTCTCAGCGATGAAATCGAAACGCTCATAGGTCTCAATCATGTACTTCTTTACTTTGTCTTTGATGTCCTGTGCTGTTAATCCTGTGTCTTTTAATTTCATAATATATTGCCTCCTAAATTAAATGTCCTTGTGATTTTGATAAATAAAAAAGAGCAAAGTGCTTCACCGGTTAGCGTCTTTGCTCTTAAATATTCATAATTGATATGTAGTTGTTTGTTCGTTTTCTTTTGTGTATTATTTTGAACAAGTAAACAATATCACGTTCAATATATTGTGTCAACAATTTTCATTAAAAATGTGAAATACCTCACAATTGTCAGTTTAAAGGTATTTATCCTTAAAATTATTAACATAAATCGCCGTTTAAGGCTTAATATATTATTTTAATGTAATATTTTGTACATTATATTGTCTGTGCATTATTTTGGCTATGCGTTCTTTGCAAGCTCCGGTTTACGGAAGGTGCGGAACAGTCCAATCTGCTCCAGTGCCTTTGCAATGCCGAAAAATACAATTGAGTCTATCGGCCACATAATAAGGTTCTTAAGTGCACGCATTGGAAGAATTGCCATAAGTGCCTGTCCATACAGTACCTGCAGACACAGAGTATTGAGAATGACATTGCAGATGAGCATTACTACAAACTTCGCAGCAAGCACTCTCCATATGGTAAGCTTTTTCTTGTAAAAGAAGCATCCATATAAAACACCTGCAAGCATTACAACAAGTGTAAGCTGTGGACAAAATGGTCCTGTAGGCTTCATCAGATACTTGATGATGTCAAGCGCTCCGTGGAAAACAGCTCCGGCAACCGGCCCAAACAGGTAATCAACGATACCATTTGGAATACCGGAAAAACCGATACGGATAAACTGTCCATATTCGATGGAGAAATATCCAAGGATAACGGCAACTGCAGCAAGCATTGCCATAGTTGTGATGGTTCTGACCGATTTAAGCTCTCGGGCAGAATCGGTGAACAAAGTAACGAATTTTTTCATTAAAAAATTACCTCCTTTGCAGACCTCACCGAACTACAACAGGAGATAATTAATATCTTCGGATGCAGCGGGATGCGACTCATGTACCGCAAGATTTTCTTTTCGTCCGGGTGACAACTCCCTGTTCATCCGGCACTTAACGCACATGTGTCTACTCTGCTAAAATTTATTTATTTGTAACGTATTAAAGTATATCATACTTTAATATCAAATCAAGTCTTTTTTATTCAATAGCATAATTAAAGGGCCAAAATACCTTTTGACCCTCATATCATATCCTATTATTTACTCTATCTCGGATCCGGACGATGCTTCATGTCACGGATAGGAATATTGGCAACGAGTGCCGGAACCATTCCGTTGTTAGAATCAGACTCTGTCTCTGTGATTTTCACGTCAAGAGCTTCCGCGTCAATATCCATGTAGCGGGAAATAACCTCAATGATATCCCTTTTCATCATCTCCATCATCTCCGATGAGCAGTTGGCACGGTCGGAAACCAGCACCAGCTTCAGGCGGTCCTTAGCGACATTGCCCGAAGATTTCTTTTTAAATAAATCCATTATACCCATGGTATGTATCCCCCTTTAATTTTTCTTAAACATATCCTTTAGCTTCTCAAAGACACCATGCTTCTGGTTTAAATCAAGTAAAGGAACCTCCTCGCCCATGATACGGCGGCAGATATTCATATATGCCTTTCCTGCAAGGCTGTCTGAGCCAACCAACGGCTCACCACGGTTTGTAGAAATAACAATCTGCTCATCATCCGGTACTGCACCTATTAAGTTGACTGCAAGGATCTCTGTTACATCATCCACATTCATCATATCACCGCGCTTAACCATATCGACACGCAGACGGTTGACAATCAGATCAATGCGTTTCATCTCATTTGCCTCGAGAAGACCTACAATACGGTCAGCATCGCGGATTGCTGATACCTCAGGTGTAGTGACAACAAGTGCACGGTCAGCTCCTGCAACGGCATTCTTGAAGCCCTGCTCGATACCTGCCGGGCAGTCAAGCAGAATATAGTCAAACTCCTCGCGAAGCTCATTGATAAGCTCAACCATCTGCTCAGGTGTAACAGCATCCTTGTCCCTTGTCTGTGCTGATGGAAGCAGACACAGCTCAGGATATTTCTTATCCTTGATAAGAGCCTGACGGATACGGCATTTGCCCTCAACAACATCTACGAGATTGTATACAATACGATTCTCAAGTCCCATAACAACATCCAGGTTACGCAGTCCGATGTCAGTATCAATCATAACAACCTTTTTATTTAACTGTGCAAGACCTGTACCAATATTTGCTGTGGTTGTGGTCTTGCCCACACCACCCTTTCCTGATGTGATAACGATTACTTCGCTCATGAACTTTTTTCCTCCTACGTTCCTAAATGCTATTTAAAATATTTTTAGTAATTGGTTCGATGTAAATATATCCATCCTTTGCGATGGCTATCTGTGCCTGCTCCTGTGCCGGCTTTTCCTTGCGCCTTACCCTGTGCTTTGGCTGAGGCTCGTCCGGACTCTTCGCAATCAGATCACCAATCTGAATCTGAATCGGCTGCATATCAAGTGCAAATACAAAGCAGCTCCTGTCCCCTGTACATCCGGCGTGGACATTGCCCTTTAATGCGCCAAGAATAACGATATTGCCCTGAGCTATAATCTTGGCTCCCGGATTGACATCACCTATGATGGTGACTGAAGACTCACTGGTAATCACCTGACCGGACCTGAGCGTACCACGGTAAAACTGCTCCGGGACACTGACTGTTGCAACATTCTCGCACTGCTTCTGCACTGCCTCATTAAATGCCTCAACCTGCTCCTTCATGATGGCTTCCTGCTCGGTACCACTCTCCACAATGCACAAAATCTCAATTGTGGTATTCTCCTCAATCGCTGCAATTATCTGCTGCTGCTCTTCATCTGAAAGCTGCCTTCCCTCAAACGAAATGGCAAACTTTGCGTTTTTAAAAAAATTGGCGGATGCCTTAAACTTCTCTACAACTGCCTTAATCAAATCAGCAAATGGCATATCCGCATCTAAAACTAAATTGATTCCATATTTATTACTCTTTATCGTAACCGACTGTGACATGAGTACCTCCAATATCTTTTAATATGAAATTCATTACTCCTAATTATACATTTTTATGTGGCTTCACGCAACCTTTTTCTGTAGGCTTCATTAGGCTATACCGCCCAACAGACCTTTTATAATGTATTTCTTTTCAAATATTCTCTTGCCTGCCTCGATACTTCTAAATCATCAATATCAATAGAATTAAAAAATCCTTTTTACTCTGAAACATTTTCTTATACTTTTAACATTTTTTATATACCCTGAGAAAGGGACGTTCCATCACGGAACGTCCCTTTTCTATACTGTTCTTATCTGTTACATAGTATTTTTGACGATCTCCCGCCCGGCTTTCGCCAGAGCAATCTTTTTAATCACTTTCTGATTTTTACAGAGACAACCTCTGACAGATCACCCCTCGTTTTTCATATAGTATGCATACAGATACATACTTACAATATCGCCATCGTCTACCTGATCGAACATAAAGGTATGTTTTATAGGATCATACACATATTGCTTATCCGTATCATCGATGCCGCCCCATTTCAGCGTATAGCCTTCAATCTGGTAATCCGGCAGCTGCAGGATCTCGCCTTTTTTCAGATAGATGTTATCCCACCAGCCAAGATTCGTAGAACCATCTGCATACGGCTCTCCGAGCCAGAACTCGATACCCACGGAAGTATCTGTAGATTCTTCTGATGCCCAGCGTGTGAAGTAATATACGTCATGATCCGGCATTTGGAAGGAACCTTCTCTACTTCTTTCAGTTTCAAAACATACCCATCCCAAAAACTTCTTACCGGCAGCTGCATCTTCTTCTTTTAACTCTGGTATGATATCTCCACTCCAGATCGTGGTACCGACTACCTGGTCTTTGATAATCTTATACGGTACCCATTCTCCCGCCGCTTCTCCTTCTACGATAAAGTAGATGTCATGAACACTCTGCGTATAATAGCCGTTGATCGTAATATCCTGTGCCGGCATCGGGTCTACATAATAGATTCCATTCTCCTGAATGATAGAAAAATCTGTGGAATTATTGTCCCAGTAAAATGTCAGGCCCTCTTTTGCCGGAAGCTCCGGCAGTGCAAATCTGCTGAAATATTCTGCCGTAAACGGGCTGCCTGTAACCGGCTGTCCATCCACATTTACCGTTACCTGATATTTCTTCGGCGTTGTCGTTGCTTTTAAGACCACATCTCCATCCGGCATCACAAAGCTTCCGTCTGTGATCGTTACGCTTTCCGCTGTATCCGCCATCTCTGCGGTCCAGTCGGATACATCATATCCGGTAAGCACCGGTGTGTCAGCGACCGCTACCGTACTTCCAATAGCTGCAAACTCTTTGGTCTTGTATACACTTCCACCCAGTTCATAGGATACATATCGTTTTGTGGTCGTTCCATAAGCAGTTACATCCGCTGCCGGCATAGATTTTGGCATCTCTGTCAGTTTTTCTGAACCGGACCACCATTCCCAGCCGTCAAAATGCAGTCCTTCTGCTTCCTTCGGTGTGCCAGGATCTGTCAATGCATCATTATAATGCATGATCTTTTCGGCAATCTTCGCTCCATCAAGAATATATGTGATCTTATACTCTTTGTAAGCTCCATCTACCCAGATAGCAGTCAGCTTCGTATCTTTTGTAAGCGTAATGACATCATCTGTGCCATAAACAGTTCCGTCTTCATCCATCCAGCCGCTTAATACATAGTCTCTTGCCCCATCGGACTTTGTAGCAGTTGCCAGATCAGAGAGTTTCAGCTGTCTTCCATAATATTCTTTTACGGAAGCATAGCCTTTCAGATTACCTCCATTGGCGTCAAAGGTCAGTGTATACTGATTGTCCGTATAAGTCCACCTGTAGGTAATCTCTGTAGTCAGTCCATCATCCCGTGTACGGATCTGCCGGCCTTCACTGGTGTAGGTTTTGTCCGGATTTACCACGGTATCCGGTTTCCAGTTTTCATTATATTTCTCCATGAACTCCAGATAACCGTTATAACCACCGATGTAGGAATCTGTCTGCTGACCGTTTTTCAGCACGCCAAACGCAGTATACACGCTTACTTTATACTCTTTTGGTGTCGCCTCGTAGATTGCTGTCAGGGTAACCGGATCTTTTATGACTGCCATATCCTGATATCCATACGTTTCGCCAGTGGCATTATTTTTCCAACCCACCGGTTTATACGTATTGTAGGCATCTGACTCCTTGCGCACGATTCCGGAAAGTCTCACATTATAATCATCCTTAGAATAGGAAACAGTCGTTCCATTTGCAACGAGCGTACCCTCTCCCGGCTCAAACGTGATATCCACCTCTCTGTCAAACCGCATACGGAGTACGGTGTCCTGAGAAACGCGGGTGCCATCTGGTACAAAACTTGTATTGTCCTGATCTGCCCAGCCCCGGTAGTTCCATGTCACACCTTCTTTTTGAGGCACTGCCGCTTTCGCCTCATCAAGAATATCTCCGGAGATCCGATCTCCTTTGTCTACCGTAAAGGTCTTATACGTCACATAATCATGGATCGTATCATCATAGATCTTGATCGTAACCGTATGCTGAACCGTTTTATAAACACCATATAGCTGCATCGGTTCGGTAACTGTCACATCGTTGAGAGACTTGTACACAACCTCACCACCTTTTTGCAACGCAAATCCTTCCAGTGGCTTCCACCATGGCCCGCCAAGACACGTCAGCCTGTCAATCTGTTTTCCGTATGGCACATCGATATAATATATATATCCTCTTCCGGCTTCATTCAGTCCCTCCACTCTGATCGGTACATCTTTCTGACCATAGTGTCCCGTATAGTGGTACATCGTTTTCTCATATTCTTCCGGATACAATTTTTTCAGTTCAGCATCCACAGCTTCCGGAGAATCTCCGGTCACTTTGCAGACTGCCCCGTCTGTAGGATAGCCGGAAACGATCTTATCTCTGTCCTCCCGGAAGAAGTACCATTGCAGCTTCTTCGGACCGTATCCACTCATAGTATCCGGTCTCCAGTCGTACAAGTACACATAGGTATGTCCGGTGTTTGACGGACATCTCGGAGTATCTCCGATATTTGCCGCGCGGATCTCTGCCACCCAGGTGTCGCTTCCGTTTTCCCGGTATTTGAACACTGACAGTCCCTGTGGTTTCTGTCCGGAATAGATAAATTCCATATTATCCCGGTTTACCGGTGTCGTATACGGATCCATATTCCAGGAACCGTTATAGATCTTTTCCTCATCTGTAACACTGTACTGAATATAACCAACACGATTTCCTGCCAGTACCGTTCTTGTGCTGGCCAGCGTCTTCACACCATCCACTTCCGTATAGATCTTTGCCGTAAAGAACTTACCTGCATCTTCCACTGAAACCTTGGAGGTGTTTACAAACATTACTTTTGCCGTTGTTGTCGTCCGGTTATAATCATCACTGCTGCTCTGTGTAAACTGCAGATACTGACCTTCATAATAGATTTCTGCCGAACTTTCCTCACTCGGAACATCCCAGCTTACATTTTTCTGGAATGCCAGGAAGGGTTGCCTATCCGCTCCGTAATACATGCCAAAATTTCTGTTTGAGAACTTCAGATGTACTTTTGACCACGGAATGGTCGCATGTTCCTGGGTTTCGCCGGTCACAATGTTAAATACCGTACCGGTCAGTGGTGGAAGATCTTTCGTCTGTACCCTTGTAATATATGCATTCGGATCATCCGTCGTAATATAGAAGGTTGGCGGCTGATCCAGAGCCAGCAGAACTTCCTCATCTCCCATGGTAAACAGCGGCCATGTATGATCTACCAGCGTCTGCTTCGCTTCCACCCGGAAGATCTGCGACCTGGCAATGGCGCTTACTTCCAGATAAATACCGCCTTCCAGATAGTATCCGCCCGCCAGCGTCCGATATACCGTATCGTAATACTGCTCCGGTTTTACCATATGGTATTTCGCATATCCATAGATATCAAAATATCCGCCAACGCCCATGGACATGCCTACTTCGCCCAGCCTCTTTAATCCGAAGAAGGATAATGTCATGGAACCTTCCAGCCCGGTACGGATACCGATATAACCACAGGCTGTCAGATCGAAGCTGTAACGGTCTGCTCCGATCAGCTTGTTCTTATAGCTTCGGAACGTATTGGTCTTTGAATTTCCGGCAATACCGATCTGGGTCGCATCCAATACAGAGAACTGGCTGCTGATGCCTGCCGCGAAATTCACTTTCACAATATAATCCAGACTTAGATTTATGCTAAACAGTGGGAATATCTCAATGAGAGGTTTTACCACCTGGAACATGGGGATCCTGCACAGTTCGATGTAACCGCCCTTATTCGCAAGCATCTCCTGTACTTCCGCTACCAGACTGTTCGGATCATTTTTTTCTTTGCTGCCAAACATCTTGTCCATAGAAGAAGAAATGTCTTTCCATTTTCCATCTTTGGATGCTACCAGTACTTTAAATCCGATATCTGTCTGGGAATATACGTTTACCGCATAGTTAAATTCCAGATTTTTCTTTTTCAGCTTCAGGGATTTGTAACCCTGTAAAGAAATGTTCAGATATTCCTTAATAGTAACTGTGGCATCGATCTTTAATTTCTTTTTCAGCGTTCCTTTGTAACTGATGGTAAATGTGATCGCGCTCCAGTAATCCGGATTGCAATCAGCAAAGTTATCGTTCTGCGCTTCCCCGATCTTTACATCGATCTGCAGATGCTGCCCCAGCTTCTTGGACAGATCCACCAGTGTATCATCTTTTAACTTCGCATTGTCCGCAAAATTCAGAAGGGATGGATTGCTGTTGGAAAGCAGGGATGTTCCGCCAAGCAGCTCCTGTACTTCTTCGCTGTCTGCCAGCATCGCTGCCATGAGCAGATTTAACTGCTGGATGCCTTCACTTGCATATAATTCCTGGATCAGTGCTTCGGTATCAATGCCTTCTTTCAGGAGCTCATTGTATGCGCCTTCCTTAAAGCTGATATCTACATTTTTATAGACATCTTCAATGTCACTGTCTTCGCAGATGATATACCATTTGTCCGCATCATCCTCATCCTGATAACAGTCCGTAATATTCAGGAAAAGGGTATCTTCGGTAACATTCGTCGTTCCGTCGCCAATGCAGACAGTCTTGCCGGTTGCAAGCTTTTTCTCATCAAAATACTGTTTACTGAGAGAATACTGATAGATATAATCATCATTGCTTTCCTGAAGCTTGCTCTCATCCAGATAAATGATGCCGGGATCTACTTCTACGATCTCTGATGGTGCCTTATAGATTCGGAAAGAATACTCGCGCACATAGGATTCCAGCCCTTTAAAGGTAACCCCATCTGCTGCCGTCATAGTATACAGACCGCCTTCCATATAGCCGCCGATCGGAGCGATGGTGTATTCATTTCCATTCGCAGTAACGGTAAAGCCCTGGATCTCATCTCCTGTGATTATATCTAATGTCACAAAATTGCCGAGCGTTTCTGCAGTGATCGGCGTAGAACTGATTAGTGTGACCTTTTTATCTGTCGGGCAGTCTTCCTCGTAATAATCCGGCTGATGCTGAATATTTACAGAATCCTCAGAATCTTTGAACATCGCATACACCGTCTTATTCTGCTCCACTACCGTACCGGTAAAAAACGGTGTTGTGCATTCTGCATCTTCATACCATCCAAGGAATGCCTGTCCGGTCTTGTAGGACTGCGGAATATTGTCAAGCGCCGTCCCTTTTGCCACTGTGACCGGAGCTACCGGCGTGCCGCCCTGGCTGTCAAAGGTTACTGTAACCTGCTCCTCTTTGGATCCATCTCCGTTATTGTCTTTTCCGTCATCTTTGGAATTATCGCCGGTGTTTCCATTATCCTTTGAACCGGCATTTATCTCTTCTTTGACTTTATCGACTTCATCGGTAATGTTATTTGCAACTTCTTTTGTGTTATTATTTTTATTAAACTTATCCTTAATGCCTGCTATGTCATTTTTTACAGGATTTTTCTTTGTGGCATTCTTCGCATCATTTTGGTCGCTGTCCTGTGATGCTTCCTCTATCTCCTGATCAAAAGAAACATTTGCTTTTATGGACTGTGTCATTCCATCCAGTGTCACTTCTTTTTCTGCAACTATCGACTGCCTCACAGTCCTAGTCTTCGCCTGTACATCTATAAGATTTCCAAACTCTATAGAACTGAACAGCATCAGGAAACATAAGAACAGGGATAACAGCTTCTTGCCGCTGCCTTTTCCTTTGCCGCCTTTCTGCCTGTAGATTATGATTCCCAGGATCACAAGCACTGCAATGATCACGAGAATGATCCAGATCAGATATGTATGGGAAGATGTTTTTTGAGCTGCCATCGCAGTCTCACTTTTCTCATCTGTCACACCGTCCTCTTCAAGATTCGTTGTCGTCACATCATCACTGGTTACCTGTACTTCCGTGACATGTTCTACACGTTCTCCAGCCTTCACTTCTGTCCAGGAATCCGTAACGGATCCATCCTTCGGGGACAGGTCCTCCGGCAAGATCAGTTGACTCTCGATATTTTTGATCGGATTCGTGGAATGATTCTCGATTGTCACTGTCGCCTTTACTGTATCTCCAGATTGATAATCTTCTCTGTCCGTCGTTACCGTTACAGTCACATCCGATACGGTCTGCGATGCCGATGCCGCCCATACAGTCTGCTGCCCGAACAGGATGCTGCCGAGCATCATGCACATTGTAAGTAAAACAAGCATCTTTCGATTTACTCTTTTATGTGTTTTTCTGTGCAGTGTTCTGTCTGCTTTTCTCGTGCTCATTTTTCTTCCCCCCTTATCTTTCGCTAACTGTTATTGATCAGTGCTTCTACTCGCTGCTCTGTATGAATACGTTTTTCTTCTTCGATTACTTTTTGGCTCATAATAATTTTCCTTCTATTTTTATTTCACTTTCCTGTAATTGTTTTTTATTACTTTTATAAAATTATATATCAGACATAGCTGCCATCCATTTCATATAAGCGCCATGGCTACTTCAACATATAAGCTTTCAGCTGTCCTCGGCTGTCAATATTGAGCTTATTAAATATGGATGACAGATGCTGCTTCACGGTGCGCAGTGTCATATCCATATAATCTGCGATCTCCGCATTCGTCCATCCCCGGTTTGCCAGCATGGCAATCGTAAACTCTGTTGTGGTCAGGTTATCGGCAATATCTTCTTTCGTGACTGGATTATGGATCCTACGCCAGCCATAGCTAAACTGATAAGTAATCTGAATGATCTTCTTATAGTCTTCCGGGTACTCTGATTTCAGACATGTTTCGATCAGCCCCTGCAGCAATCCGTGATGTTCTCCGATACCTTCGATCAGACCATCCGGCTGTGCGATCTTCCATGCTTCCATAAAATATTCTTTTGCTTCATCTGATTTTCTTAAATTCATGCATGCCATAGCACCCATCAGATTCAGATAGATCAGTGCAATAGGATAGATCTCTGTGCTGAGCATCTTGCAGGTCTGTACGATTCCGAGAGATTTTTCATACTCCTGTTCCAGATAGGCCTTGTGAGCCAATACATAACATCCCCACAGCCGCATCCCTTTGGGAAGTTCGTTCAGATAGTCAGATAATGGGGGAATCTCTCCAACCGGCAAATGTAAAAGCGTGCTTGCCGCCATAGCTACAAAGATTCCCATTGCCATTGTTTTTCGATCGGTCTCTGTCGTCAACACCTTGCTCAGATTCTCTTTCAGGCTCTCCAGTCCGCCTTTTGCCGCATGTATGCGGTTCAAGGAAAGATTGGCAAATGTATGGATCAGACAGGCTGATAAACGCAGCATCGGATCCGAGTGGTTCAGGTAAAGTTCTGTCAGATCTACTGCCTTGTCATGCTGCCCGGTAAAATAATAATATTCGCAGTATGCCATCTTTTTGACATCTGCATCCTCAAGCTGCTCGATCATATCCAGACACTGCCCCGGCCGAAAAGCGGTACTCATGAGAAGCATCGGAATGTAAATGTTGCTTTTTTCACTCTTCATCCCATTTTGTTCTTTTTCCGCATCTCCTTTACCGACAGATTCCACGTCCAATCCCAGAATATAATCTGTCGTTACCTGAAATTCCTTCGCTGCCCGAATCAGAATATCGCTGCTGATGGACTTTGTTTCTCCATTTAATATTCTGCTGATCTGGGATGGTGCGACATTCAACCGCCTAGCAAGTTCACTCCGTGATACACCTTCGATCTCACACAATCTCTCTAACCGTTTTCCCGGAGAACTCACAGATTCTTTTACTGATATATCTTCAGAACTATATTGTTTTCTCTTCTCTAACTTGATTTCTTGTGCCGCCATGCGTATCTATCTTCTTTCTCTTCCGTCATACATATATTCAAAAATACTGTTACAGTGCCTGTTTTTATTAGTATAGCAAAAACATTTTATCCTTACATCGTACTTTTTTCTGAAAATATGGTATATTTTTTATTATTTTTGCACAGAAAAAAGAAAAGGAATTGCAAATCTGCAATCCCTTTTCTTTTTATATATTCACATTTATAAAGAAATCCCGATCTTAGGTTATCCATCTTCACCGATGCTTTATCATTGGCATAAAAAATATCCTAAATATTACGATGTTCCAAATCAAAAACATTGGAGACAAGAGTGTTATTAATTGGAAAGATAAAATAATAAGCACATCAAAGAAATGTATATAGAAAATAGGACTTCCTCACTTTTATATTGGGAAGTCCTATTTCTTTAGCGTGTTCTCTTTACTTTAATATAATTTCGCTCCTGCTGGAATATGGTTATCTACCATAACAAGGTGAAGTTCTTCATCTTCTGAATCCTTAAGATTGTTTACTGCTGAAAGTAACATACCACAAGATTCAATTCCCATCATCTTTCTAGGTGGAAGATTTGTGATGGCAATAAGTGTCTTTCCAACAAGCTCTTCTGGCTCATAATAAGCGTGGATTCCGCTTAAAATAGTGCGGTCTGTGCCTGTTCCGTCATCTAAAGTAAACTGTAA